>JALYWZ010000936.1 GCA_030852505.1 Myxococcota bacterium
CGGCAACACCGCGGCCGAGGCCCTGGCCCTCGCGCGCGGCGAGATCGACGCGGCAAGCTTCATCTGGGGGCAATGCGGGATCCACTTCGGGATGGGCAAGGACGCGTTCGTGGAGCTCGTGGATCCGCCGGTTTCGCACCTGATCGCGGTCGGCTGCGAGCTCGGCCTGCCGGCGAGCGGCGGGGATGTGCGGCTGCGCGTCGGCAAGCGGGCAATCCGCATCACGACCGCGTTCGGGGACACGCCGTTCAGCGTCGCGGAGCGGCTGTCGCGAGCGCTCAAGGCCGCGGGCTTCACGGTCACGCTCGGCCGCAACGCACGAAACGAGTCGGGGGCGCTGCCGACCGTCGATCTCAGCGTCCGGCAGGGGGACCAGCTCGTCGCGGTGGAGCGCGACGGGGACGCGCCGCTGTCGAGTGATCCGTCGCTCGACGTCTGTCTCGGCAGCGTCGATCTCGCCGACGGCCTCGACCACTTCCGGGACGACGATGCGCCCGCGGGGACCATCGAAGAGCGCACGCTGATCAAGGCCTACGCCGACCGTGATCCGCGCACGATCGAGGTGTTCGTGGTGCCGAATTTCTCGGGTCAGGGTCGGGTGGGGGAGTCGTTCCTCGACGCGGCGGGCTCGGCCATCCGAAACACGGTGATCGTCGATCGACTGGCGGTGCGGGCCGGCGCGCGCAGCCACGTGCTCTCGCACGAGCTCGGTCACGTGTTGCTCGACATGCCCGGCCACCCCGACGATTACGGCGTGGACCAACCGACCGCGCTGATGGACGCTGACGCCACGGACCCCAGCATTTTCGGCCCGCGACGGCTGTCGATCGACGAGTGCGAGCGGGCGCTGCGCCAGCGCGGGCCTTCTGCCCGGGTTCCGCTGCTCGAGCCGTGGCCCTTGGTGCGGCCCAGGTAGTGGAGCGCCTTGCGCGCGGCCCGGCAAAAGCTATCACCCTCGGCGTTCGATGATCGAAATCGGCAAGCTTGGTAAAGCGTACGGCGCGCGCACGCTGTTCGAGAACGTGACGCTGAAGCTCGTGCGCGGCGCGCGCTACGGGCTGGTCGGCGCCAACGGCTCGGGGAAGACGACCTTTCTCAAGATCTTGCAGGGCGACGAGCCGCAGAGCGACGGCACCGTCGGAATACCCAAACAGCTGCGGCTGGGCGTCCTGCGCCAAGATCGGTTTCTCGACGACGAGCACCCGATCCTCGAGGTGGCCATGTCCGGCGACGAGCGCGTCACGGACGCGCTGGCGGAACAGAAACGGCTGCTGACCGAAGAAACGCCCGATGCCGCGCGGATCGCCGAGCTCGAAGAGCGGATCGCGAGCCATGACGGCTACACGCTCGAAGCGCGGACCAGTCAGATCCTCGAAGGCCTGGGGATCCCGGTGCGAAACCACCGCGATCCGCTGGGCACGCTGTCTGGCGGCTTCAAGCTGCGCGTGCTGCTGGCGCGCGTGCTGATCGGCGACCCCGATCTGTTGCTGCTCGACGAGCCGACCAACCACCTCGACATCCTCTCGATCCGCTGGCTCGAGAAGTTCCTGTCGGGGTATCGCGGCTCGGCGGTGGTGATCTCGCACGATCAGCGCTTCCTCGACAACGTGGTCACCCACATCCTCGACGTGGACTACGGCACGATCCTCGAATACCCGGGCAACTACAGCGCTTTCGCCAAGGAAAAGCTCGAGGTCCGCGCCCGGAAAGAGGCGGAGATCGAGCGCACCGAGGCCAAAATCGCCGAGAAAAAGGCGTGGATCGAGCGCTTCGGTGCCAAGGCCACCAAGGCCCGGCAGGCGCAGAGCAAGCTCAAGCAACTCGAGAAGATCGAGGTCGACGAGCTCGAGTCGAGCTCACGCCGCGCCCCGCGCTTTCGCTTCGTGCCCGAGCGGCCGAGCGGCAAGGAAGTGCTCACGCTGGAGGGGCTGTCGAAGTCTTACGGACCGAAGCGCGTGCTGTCCGGCGTGTCGCTCACCCTGCGCCGCGGCGAGCGGCTGGCGATCATCGGCCCGAACGGCCTCGGCAAGTCGACGCTGCTCAAGATCGCGACGGGCCGGCTCGAAGCCGACGCGGGCAAGGTGAGCTGGGGTCACGAAGCGCGGGTCGGCTACTTCGCCCAGGATCACCGCGAGCTGCTCACCGAGCCGGGGCAGACGGCGCTCGACGTGATCTGGAACACGATCCCGGACGCCGAGACCAGCCGCGTGCGTGGTGAGCTCGGCCGCATGTTGTTCTCGGGACAGGACGTGCAGAAGAAGGTCGAGTCGCTCTCGGGCGGTGAGGCCGCGCGGCTGGTTTTCTGCAGGATCATGGTGCAGCTGCCCAACGTGCTCGTGCTCGACGAGCCGACCAATCACCTCGATTTGGAGTCGATCGAGGCGCTGATCCAGGCCCTCCTGGCGTTCGAGGGGACGGTGGTGTTCGTGTCTCACGATCGCGCGTTCGTGTCGGCGCTGGCCACGCGCATCCTGGAAGTCACCGAGAGCGGCTTCCGCGATTTCCCGGGCAGCTACGACGATTACCTCGCGCACTGCGGGGACGACCACCTCGACGCGAGCAGCGTC
>JALYWZ010000250.1 GCA_030852505.1 Myxococcota bacterium
CCCACGTGCTGCGCGACCTCCGCCGGGATCACGTGCCGGTTGGGGTGCACCGGGATCAAGAGCCCGCGCCGTTCCAGCGCGAAACCGACGCCGCGCCGCGAGGGCGTGGCGCCCGTGGCTCCGCGCAGCCGCATCGGCTCTCGCTCCAGATCGAGCAGCTCTTCCGTATCGACTTCGCCGCCGACGTGATCGATCGCGAGCAGCAGCTTGCGCTCGAGCGGGGCGAGCTCTTCGATTTCGCGCGCCAGCCGCTCGGGGTCGCTCAGCACCTCCCACGCGGGCTCGAGGCACAGCACCACGGGCGGCGTGGCCGGGCGCCCGAGGTAGTGCGCGGCGACGCTGGCCGCGACGTCGGGGTTCAACTGGTTCAAGAGCGCGCGCACGCCGCGCGGATCTTCACCCTCCCACGACTTCAGCACCAGCAGGTGCGCGCTCGGCAGGAGCAGGTCCATGCCCTCGGCGCCGCCGCGCACGAACACCACGCCGCGCGCCACGAGCGGCTCGACCGCGGCCGGCAAGGTCTGCGTCGGCAACACGCCCTTGGCCTCGGCGATCCGGTACAGGAGCTCGCGCGTCGGCCCCGGCAACAGGCTGGGATCCCGCAGCTCGGGCAGCTGCACCAGCGACCGGGCGACCTGCGACGGCACGTCGATGCGCTTCGCCTCGTCGACGCGGATCTTCAGCCGCGCGACCAGAGAGCCGAGCTCCCGCTCCGGCAGCAGCCGCAGCACGTCCACGAGGCGAGTGGGCATGGCGGGCGGGGGTCGGTCTGAACGCGGCATTTCTGATCTCGGAACGTTGAGCTTGGGAGGATCGCCCGTAGGTCGCGGCGTGGAGTCCAGAGCCGCTGCTGCCTTCGCCCGGCCCCGGAAGGAGGGACAAGCCAGTGGGGTATCGTAGCTACTCAAACCCGAATCCTGGCCCCGCGCAAGAGCCGAGGCCTTGCATTCTCGCGAAGATTTCAGGCCGCGCCGCCGCGGTTCTGGCCGTTGTTTCCGGGGGGCGCGCCGGGCGGCGAACGGGCTAGACTCGCGACGCTCAATGATTTTGCGCGATCCGGTGCACGGCTTGGTGACGTTCGAATCGGCCGAGGAGTCGATCGTTCCGTCTCTCCTGGAGACACAGGAGGTGCAACGTCTGCGTCGCATTCGTCAGATGGGGCTCGCTTCCCTCGCCTACCCCGGCGCCGATCACACCCGCTTTTCCCACGCGATCGGCGCGGCGCACGTGATGACGCGCCTGCTCCGGCGGCTCCGCGCCATCGAGGACGAGCTCCCCCCGGCGGAGCGCGTGACCGAAGAGCTCGCGCGCGAGGCGCTCGCTGGCGCCTTGCTCCACGACCTCGGCCACGGCCCGTTCTCGCACGTTTTCGAAGAAGCTTTGCCCGAGACGCGCCGCCACGAGCTCTGGACCGAGCGCTTCGTGCTCGATCCCGACACCGAGGTGCACCGCGTGCTCTCGCGTTACGACGCGAGCCTGCCTCAGCGAGTCGCCGATCTGGTGCGCGGCGAGCACCCGATCACCTTCCTGGCTCGCGCCGTCAGCGGCACCTTCGACGTCGATCGCTGCGACTACTTGCTGCGCGACGCGCACTTCACCGGTGTCGGGTACGGGAAATTCGATCTGGACTGGCTCTTGCGCAGCTTGCGCTTCGGGGTGCGTCCGAGCTCCGGCGCGCCCGCGCTCGCGATCGACGGCCCGAAGGGCATGCAGGCGATCGAGTCCTTCATCCTGGCGCGGCTGTTCATGTTCCAGCAGGTCTATTTTCACAAGACCGAGCGCGCCAGCGAGTGGATGTTGCGCTGCATCTTCGTTCGCCTGCGCGAGCTCTTGCTGGACGGCAGCGAGCCTCTGGGCGTGCCACCCGCGATCGCAGCGCTCGCGCGCACCGGGGACACGGACCTCGGCGCGTACCTGGCCGTCGACGACGGCGTGCTGTGGGTCGCGCTGTCGCAACTCGGGGGATGCAGGGACGCGATCCTGTCCACGCTGTCGCGCCGGCTCGTGTCTCGAAAGCTGTTCAAGACGCTCGAGCTGTTCGGCGAAAATGCCAGCCCCGCGGGGCGCAGCGCGGCCCTCGAGCGGGCGCGCGACGTGGCCAGAAAGCGCGGCCTCGACCCCGACGTGTTCGTGGGGCTCGACGCGGCGAACACGCTGGCGTTCGACGCCGGCGACGATCCGCCGATGGTGGTTTTCCCGAGCGGCGCGCCGCGCCCGCTGGCCGAAGTGTCATTTTTGCTGGGGCGGCTCGCCGGGCAGCGCGTCGAGCGCGTTCGACTGGTGTTCGCGCCGGAGCTCCGCGACGATATCCGTCGCGCCCTGTCTTGATGTTCCCGTCGATGAAGCCCCCGAGTGCCCTGGCGATCGCGCGGCTCGTTCCGTTGCTGGTACCGCAGCTGTTTGCGACGCTCGCCTCCGCCGAAGAGCCGAGCTGGCAGCCCGGGCGGCACACGACCTCGAACCTTCCCGGGGAGGTGCAGCCGCGGGACGTACCGGATCAAGACGGCGTGTACGGTCGCTTCGATGGCGACGTGTTCCTCGGCGTCGGAGCGGGCGTCGAGCTCGATGCAGGCGTGCGCGTTGGCGGCGTGGTGCGCGCGCTCTTCTATCAAAGCGCCGGTGTCGTGGCCGGCTTCGCGCAGGCGACCTCGAGCGATGCCAGCCTCGAGCGCGTCGGCTTCGTGGGCGCCGAGCTCCGTCCGTTGTTCTTGCCACGCTTCGCGC
The DNA here is from genome assembly GCA_030852505.1 of Myxococcota bacterium. GTDB lineage: Bacteria > Myxococcota_A > Polyangia > Polyangiales > Polyangiaceae > PMG-095. The sequence continues at coordinate 2,725 of JALYWZ010000250.1, forward strand.
TCGACCTCGAGGGCATGGGGCCGTTCTTCGACCTCACCCTCGACTCGCTCTCGCTCGGCGCGGGCGTGTGTTTCCCAGCCGAGGAGGCCGGCGACGAGAACGCGGCGCTCGAGTTCTCGATGGGGCTCGGGGTCCCGCTGTTTTTGCGGGCGAATGGGCTGTGGCTCGAGGCTCGCGCGGCGCTCCGGCCCGCGCTCTCCACGGATTCCGGTCAGCTGTTCCTGCTGCTCAGCTGGTACGAGCCCATCGAAACCGCGATCGTGCGCTGAGCGCTTCTCCGGGGGCGGCACGCGCCGCCCTCCCCACGCGCTCACTCCTTTCGTCGGAGTTTTCCGCCAATCTCGGCAGATTCCTAACCGTTTGTCGGTCTAGGCGGGCCGCGGCTTCATGCGCATCTCGCGCCGAACCGCGTCGATTTCGGAGAGCACGCTCGGCTTCTCACGAGACAGGTAGTCGCGCACGGCGCGATCGAGGCGCGGGTCTTCGAGGTGATGCGCGCTGTGCGTCTCGGTGGGCTCGAAGCCGCGCGACAGCTTGTGCTCACCACCGGCGCCCGGCTCGAAGCGCTCGAGGCCGCGCAAGATCGCCTGCTCGATGCCGCTGTAGAAGCAGACCTCGAAGTGCAAGAAGTTGCGCTCTTCCAGCGCGCCCCAATAGCGTCCGTAGAGAGCGCTCTCGCCGAGCACGTTGAACGCGCCCGCCAGGCGTTTCCCCGACGACTTGTCCCTGGCCACCACGAGCAGGATGCGCTCGCGCAGCTTGACCAGGATTTCCTCGAAAAACTCGCGGTTCAGATAAGGCCGCCCCCAGAAGTACTTATCCACCGTGGAGCGATAGAACCGATGCACGAAATCGGCGAGCTCCGCTGACAGGTCGCTCCCGGTGAGCACCTCGATCTCGACGCCTTGAGCCCGCACCTCGCGGCGTTCGCGATGGATCTGGTTCCGGCGCTTCGAGTTGAAGCGTTCCAGAAACTGCTCGAAGCTCGAGTGTCCGGCGTTGTGCCACTGGAACTGCACGCCGGCTCGGCGCGCCATGCCGGCTTCACACAGCCCCGTGACCTCCGCCGCGGTGGGGAACAAGACGTGCGCGCTCGAGGCCGACAGCTCGCGCGAAACGCGCCGCAGACCCTCGGCGAAGATCGGCAGCAGCCGCTCGCGCGAAAGGCCGGGCTTCACCAGCAGCCGGGCGCCGGTGGCCGGCGTGAACGGAACCGCGTTGATCAGCTTCGGGAAGTACGAGATGCCGAGCGAGCCCTCGGCGAAGCGCGCCCAGGCGTGATCGAAGACGAACTCCCCCTCGCTGTTGCCCTTCAGGTAACACGGGGCGAACGCCACGATTTCCCCGGCCTCGTGCAGGCTCAGGTGGCACGGCATCCAGCCGCGCTCGGGCGCGACGCAGCCGGTGCGCTCCAGCGTGTCGAGCCAGGCAAAGCTCGTGAACGGCGAATCCCCGGGTGCGCTGACGGCCGCGTGGGACGCCTCGCCGAGCTCCCGCATCGATGGCCAGGTTCTAAGCTCCATGCTCATTCACAAAAACTTGCGGAAGCGGTAGGCGATGAGCTCGAGCAAGCGATCGCCGAGCGAGCGGAAGCGGAAGCCGCGCGGCTCGACCTCCACGCATTGTCCGAGGTCGCTCATGAAGCTGTGCTCCATGCGCGCCCCGAAGTCCTCGTCGAGCACCGTCACGTTCACTTCGAGGTTCATCCGGAGCGACAGGTGGTCCAGGTTGAAGGTGCCGATCGTGCTCCAGTTGCCGTCCACGACGGCCGTCTTCGAGTGCAAGATGCCACGCGTCCACTGGTAGATCCGCACGCCCGAGCGCATCAGCCGGCCCCAGACGTGACGGCTCGCCCAGGCCGTGACGGGGACGTCGCTCTCGCCCGGCACGATCACGCGCACGTCCACGCCGCGGCGCGCCGCGCGGCGCAGCGCCCGCACCACGCGCCGATCGGGCACGAAGTACGAGTTCTTGATCCAGACCCGGCGATCGGCCCGGTAGATCGCGACCAAATAATTGCTGCCCATGGCGTGACGGCCGCCGATCCCCACCTCGCCGACCACCTGCACGCGGTGTCCCTCGGTCCGGATCGGCTGGGGCTCCGGGACGGCCAGCGCTTCGGCCACGAACGCCGGGAGCTCACCGGCCTGACGCTGCCACGCGCCGGCGAAGCAGCGCAGGAACCCGTCGACGACCGGGCCCTCGACGCGGATCATGTCGTCGCGCCAGCCGCCTCCTCCCTCCTCTTCTTCGGGCGCCCACTGGTTGGCGATGTTGACGCCTCCGGTGAAGCCCAGCGTGCCGTCCACGAGCAGGATCTTGCGGTGGTCGCGGCGTGTCAGCCGAGCCAGGCGAAACCTGCGACGCCAGGGGGCGACCGGGTTGTACTCGAGCACGTGGGCCCCCGCGGCCCGTAGCTCGTCGAACATCTCGGGCGAGGCGCCGAGCGAGCCGATCGCGTCGTAGATCACCGCCACCTTCACGCCGCGGCGCGCGGCTTCGATCAGCGCTGCCGCGAAGGTCCTGCCCACGCGATCCGAGTCGAACCAATACATCTCGAGCAGCACGCTGCGCTTCGCGCCGTGGATCGCCGCGAGCATCTCGGGGAACGCCTCGCGCCCGTTGATCAACAAGCGCACGCTGTTCGAGGCGACGAAGAGCTCGTGGGCGCGACGAAGACTCCGGGGTACGCGCGCGTCGGGCATGTCCGAAAGGGAAGCTCTAACACTCGTTGGCGAGGACCGCGAACGCGGTATGCTCCGAGCGATGGCTCAGGTTTCCGGCTTTCGGGCAGCGGCCGCGTCTGCGGTCGTCGCGCTCGCGGTCGTTTCTGCCCCGCTCGCGTGTTCCACGGGTCGCCAAAGCGCCCCAGCGCCGGTGTACTATCCGGCCCCGTATCCCGGCTATGCGGGCGCACCCGGCTACGCGCCGCCGCCAGCCGGCGCGCCACAGCCCGGGGCGCCAGTCGTGGGGCCTCCGGCGGCTCCCGTCGCCTACGATCCAATCAATGCCATCGACATCGGCTACCTGCGCAACCAGGCGCAGACGACGATGGCCGAGCTCGTCAACAACCTGCCCGCGCTCCAGCAGTCGCGCGTGCGCGGCATCCCGCTCGTCCCCGACGACGAGGTTGGAGAGGTGAACGCCTTCGCCGCCTGCACCCAGGGCGGCAAGTCGATCATGGCGATCAGCGACGGCCTGCTCGACGTGGCGGCGCATCTCGCCCAAGCGCGCGCCATCGACGAGACGTTCGGGCTGCGCAAGGTCGACGAGTACGTGGCTTTCGTCGCGCGCAACCAACGCCCGAAGAGCCCGGTCGTCCGCCCGCCGCTCGGCTTTTTCGACCCGGGCCAGACGATGGACGGCCGCAAGGTGCAGCGGCAGCATCAGCTGCTCGAAGAGACGCTGGGGTTCGTGCTGGGGCACGAGCTCGCGCATCATTACCTAGGGCACCTGCCGTGTACCGCGGGCAACGTGACGGCGAGCGAAATCGGCCGCGTGCTCACCGACGTGGTGCCGGCGTTCAATCAGCAGTTCGAGCTCGCAGCCGATATGGCCGGCATCAACAACGTGCTCACCACCGGTGCGCGCCGCGCGGGCTACCACTACACCGAAGGTGGCGCGCTGCTCACCATGCAGTTCTTCGGCGGCGTAGATCAGCTGAGCCCGATCGACATCCTGTTCGGCTTCGAGCTCACGCATCCTCCGGCCGGCATCCGAACGCCTGTGATTCAACAGACGGCGAACGCGTTCCGGGCTACGGGTGGCCAGGGCTTGCCTATTTTGGGGTTCTGAGGCGCTCCGGTGGCTGGGGGCGCCAGGCGGCATCGCTTTACCGAAAGGTTTTTTTTCTTCTACGGTCGGGTGACTGATGCGTCTTGCGTCAGTCGCTTCGCCGAAGGCCCGGCCCTACCGGCTTCGCCGGTTTGGTTGTTTTTTTGGGTTTCGGGGGTTGTTTGCGCCCTGCGGCGATCGCGTTCAGAGAGCAGGCCCCGCCGGCTTCGCCGGTTTGTCCATAGTGAGCGGAGGCTCGGGGTGATCGTGATCTGTTAGTGCTGGGGGCGGGGGCGCTTGGTGGGAAACGCGTTTTGCGGGGTGACCGATCAGCGACGCCGGGGTGCGCGCCGCTGTGAAACGTGCGTTGGGCGAGAGCTCAGCCGAACGTTTTCTTGAAGGCCGCCGGAGTCATGTCTTCGAGGTTCAGCCCGAAGAGGTCGCGAT
>JALYWZ010000937.1 GCA_030852505.1 Myxococcota bacterium
AGCTCGAGTGGCTCGCCCTGGCCATGAAATCTCTTCCAAAGTCCTCTTCTGCGGCCAAGGCATTGTGAGCGCGGCAGCGCAGAGTCACGTTTTCCAGCTGATGCTCGCCGCCGCGGGCGAACGCTTTCACGTGATGCAGCTCGAGCCGCGCGGTTTCACGACAGCGTTGTCCCGGTGCGGCCGTGTAAGTGCAGCGCCCGGCGTCGCGCTCGAAGACGACGCGCCGGATCGCGGCGGGGACGTGTCTTCCGCGCTGGCGCGGAACTTTGGGTGTCGGCTCGGCCCTCGGCTCGACGGTTGTCTCGCTGGTGGCGGACGAGCGCGGCCGATCCGTGACGGCGTACTTCTCGCGCTCGAGCTCGGCCACCAACGCGCGCATCGCGCGCAGGTGCAGCTCGGGGAGGCCCGCGCCGGGAGCTGCATGAGAGAGCAGGGCTTTAGCTCTGTCGACGAGCTCCACGTACTCGTCTCCCGCCTCGAACTGCACCCGGTACCGCTGAGGTTCGAGCCGCGCCGGCGCGGTGGGGTCTGGCGACTCTTGGGTTTGGGTGGCGTCGTTCGCGGGCGTGCTCTCGGTCTGCTCCAGCGGATCCATCGGCTGCATCGGCTCGGTCCAGTCGCGCGGTCGCTCGCCCGGCTTCAACTCGCGAACGGGGTTCAGCGAGGCCGCGAATTGCTCCCAGGTCGGCGAGGGAGGGACGAGCTGCGGAGGCTCGGGGCCGAGCGGCTCGATGCGAGGAGGGACGTGGGGAAGCGGATCGAGCTGCCGGACGAGACGGGCGATTTCCTTCTTGGTCCGATGCTTGGCACGGGCCAGCACTTCAAGCAGGTTGTCGGCGGTGAGGTGCGGGCCGAGCATCAACAAGCCCGTGAGATGAAGCTCGCCCGCGGCGACCGCATCCAGAAGAGCCGGAAAGCGGTGCACGAGTCGCGCTGCCGAGACCCGGCGGAAGGCTTCGTCTTCCGAGAAACGAAGCTCGTAGATGCAATAGGTGTAGAGGCTCGCGCAGGCGCGGGTGCGATGGATGCCGCGGGCCTCGACCTCACCGAGGTGCGCGAGCAGCCTTGCCAGGAGCTGGTTGGAGCGACCGACGAGCTGTCGTGTCGCAGCGAGCAACTCACCGTCGGATAGCTCAGCGGGGGACGGGATTGAACACAGCGAGTCGACAGCATTCATGCATGACACTGTACACCCGTGATTGCGATGCTCCGTATTCGGGCGCTCGCGCGTGATCGCAGCGACGAACGGCGTCGAAGTCATCTCGTCCTGCAAACGCTCCGAGAACGGGGGGACAACGCCTGCGGATGCGAAAAAAGTGGCTGGGCTAGGGCGAGCGACGCTTGCGCGTGCCAGGCGCTGTCAAGCGTGAAGTGCAGAATCGATACAGCGTCGCAATGGTGTCGACGCTCGACTCACGCGATCAGACTTCTCTTGCCCGCCGCTTCGTCACTCTTCGCATGACGGCTGCGCAGGCGGCGAGCACGAACGCGGTCAATTGGAAGCCGCCGCCGCGCCGGCGCGTGCCGAGGGTGCAGGCTCCGGACTCGCTGTTGACGCGGATGGGGTCGGTGCGGGGGCTCTCGTTGCCGGCGGCGTCGAGGGCGCTGATGCTGAGCCAGGCGTCGGAGTCGGACCACTGGTCGTCGAGGAGGGTCCAGAGGGCGGGGTCGCCGAACTCGGAGACTTGGAGCAGGATTTCGGGGACGGGCGCGGTGGCGGCTTTGGCCTTGGAGGTGGCGAGGTAGACGGCGTAGACGAGCGCGAGGGGCGGGATGTGATCGTCGCTGGCGGGTTCGATGGCGACGCGGAGCTCGGTGTATTCGCCGCAGCTGCTGGTGCCGCAGCCATCTTCGTTGAATTCGACGGAGCCGCTCAGGACCTTGGGTGCGGTCGGGGCTTGGTCGTCGACGTAGTCACCGATGACCAGGCCGGCTGCGAGGGTGCCTGCGGGTGCGGGCTCGGTCAGCACGTAGAGATGTCCGCGCCGGGAGCGGCCCATCGGGTACTCGCCGAGCTGCTCCACCTGGAGGCTGAGGGGGTTGCCGTCTTCGTCTTCACCCTCGAGAAAGGGTGCACCGATCTGGTCTACGGCAGGTCCCTCGAGCAGGAAGGCCAGGTTCTGCGGGAGCTCGAAGTCGTCGCCCTCGTCGTCGCTGCGCACCACGACCAGGGGACCTCCCGAGAACGACGACTCCGCGAACTCGCAGGCCGAGGCTTCCCGCGTTGGGAGCATCGACGCCGCTGAAAGAAGGCAAACCGGGAACAGAAAGCTCGACCCTCTCGCGACCATCATCACCACCTCCGGCACTAGGAATACACCATCGGAACGGATCTTGCCAACACGATCCCGATGCTGCACGTTCAAGGACCGCGTCCTTCGGAGATCCCGCAACCGCCGCCGCAGCCGGAGCACGAGCCTCCGGCGAAAGATCCGCCGCCCCGGGAGCCTCCCGCGGAAGAGCCGCCGCCCCCGAAACCGCCGGGGCCGGAGCCGCCGCCCGCCGGTGATCCGCCCGAAAAGCACCCGCCGACTGGCGATCCGCCACGCGAGCCGCCCGTTCGAAC
>JALYWZ010000938.1 GCA_030852505.1 Myxococcota bacterium
GTCCTCGGACGGGCGGCGACCCGGGTGGGATGGTTCGCAGCGATGCGCTGCGCACGCACCGCCGCGGCGCGCGTAGCGGTGTCGAGCGCTGCTTCCGCTTCTGCCGTCGCGGACGCAGCCACTTCCGGAGCGGGTTCGGGCTCAGGCGCGGGCGCCGCAGCCACGGCGTTCGCGAGGAGAGGTCGCGTATCGAGGGGGGGCTCCACCGCGGGCTCGGGCAAGGCCGCCGCGACGTTGACCGTCACTGGCGTCGCCTGAGCCGGTGAATCGGCGAACGCCGACACGGACTTGCCGATGCCGCCGAAGAAGTCGCGCCCGGCGGGCTGTGTGAGCGCGATCAGGCAAACACCGGCCGCCAGGGCCGTCGCGGTCACCACCGGCGCGAGCCAGCGGCGCTTCGGACGAAACGGCCGCGAATCCACGTTGAGCGAGAGCGGCGTGATCGAGCGCGGGACGTTCTCGACGCCAGCCATCCGCCGGATCCGGGTGCAGGCGTCCGCCCCGCGCGCAGAGAAGGGCGCGAGCGCCGCCGCGAGGTCCACCACCGTCGCGAAGCGCTCGTTCGGATCCTTGCTCAAGCAGCGCAGCACCACCTTTTCGAGCGCGGCCGGCACCTCGGGGTTTTCGCGGCGCAAGCTCTTGCGCGGCTCGGAGTGCACGACCTCGGCGCACAGGCTCGACAACGTGTCGCCGACGAACGGCTGATAGCCCGTCAACAGCTCGTACAACACGACGCCCAGCGCCCAGATGTCGACGCGCGAGTCGACGTCGTTCGGCGAGGTGATTTGCTCGGGCGCCATGTAGTGCGGCGAGCCGAGCGTGCGGCCTCGCAGCGTGAACGAGCGCGAGCCCTCCGTCTGTCGTTTGCAGATGCCGAAGTCGAGCACCTTCAAGCCGACGCTGCCGTCGGCGTTCTTGGCGAGAAACAGGTTTTCGGGCTTGATGTCGCGATGCACGATGCCGCTCGCGTGCGCCTCGGCCAGCGCCTCCGCCGCCTCGAGCACCAGCGAAACCGCGGAATCGACGGGCAGGTTCGAGTTCACCTCGAGCAGCTTCCGGAGGTCGCTGCCCTCGAGGTACTCGAGCACCATGAAGGGCCGCCCCGGCTCGGTGCAGCCGCTGTCCAGCACACGCGCGACGTGCGGGCCCTTGAGCTTGGCGATGGTGCGCGCCTCGTTGAGGAAGCGGGCCGTGGCCTCCGCGTCGAACGCCAGCTCCGGACGCACCAGCTTGATCGCGACGATCTGGTCGAGCTCGATGTGACGCCCGCGGTAGACGAGCGCCATTCCACCTTCCGCTACCAGTTGTTCCAACGAGTAGCGGCCGCCCACGACCGTCGCTCGGGGCGTCGGGGAAAATAACGTATCGTCGCTGCTGACCTCGGTCATCGCGCAAGCCTTGGTTGCCCCCGCATCGTGCAAGCTGCGGACCAACCGGCCGTCTCGGGGAAAGAGCCTCCCTTCGCGCCGTTCTCAGCACTCCTGAGGATGATACTCACCGACGGGGCGCAGGCCGGATGTGGCGAAAGCAGCGCGTTGCGGCAAGCTGCTACGACACTCTGACCGGCCGAGCGATCGCACGCTCGGGGTAAACCCCTCCGGCCGAGCCCCGGGCTCCACTACCACTTCACCTGGTTGGGCGGAGGCGTCGCGGGCGGCTCGCCCTTTCGCGGACCGTCCTGGGTGGGTCGCGGTTGTCCGGCGGGCTGCCGGACGTCGGGCTCGGCGTAGCACTGCGTGCCGTACTTCGGCCCGGACTGACAGTACGTGCCGCTGCCCGGGCCGCATCCCGCGAGCGCAGCGCCGACGACCATTCCCAGAACGCAACGGATGAAGGCTCGGATCATGATTTCGCCTCCCTGTGCAAGCGCGCTACCCGAAGGGCATCGCGTGGCGCCATCGGAGAAAGCCTGCACTTTTTCGGGAGATCGTCGAGCCCGCGCGGCACCTCCAGAGCACGCGCGTGAACGCCGAGTGTGGCGATCCCACGACACCCCGCTACTGCTAGGTTACCGCGATGCTGCGACGCACGCTGCTCGGACTCGCGCTGGTGCTCGCCGCCTGCTCACGGCGTACGGCGAAGAGTGACGCGCCGGCGCCCGCAGCGTCGAGCAGCGCCGTTGCGAAGACGACCAGCGAGCTCCGCCACGGCATCCCGTGGTTTCGTGACGACGCCGAGGCAGCATTCGCGGCCGCGCGGCGCGACGCGAAGCCGCTGCTCGTGGATCTGTGGGCCCCCTGGTGTCACACGTGCTTGTCCATGCAGGAGTTCGTGCTGCGGGACGCGGAGCTCCCGCACGCGAAGGAGCGCTTCGTGTTCCTGGCCGTGGACACGGAAAAGCCGGAAAACGCGGGCTTCCTGGAGAAGTATTCGGTCTCGGTCTGGCCCACGTTCTACGTGATCGATCCGCTGTCGCGCGCGGTGCGCGGGCGCTGGCTGGGCGCGGCCTCGGCTTCGGAGTTTTCTCGGTTCCTGGACGACGGAGCGCGAGCGGTCGAGCTCGGGCGCGAAGCCGAGCTCGCGGCGGACGATCCCCGCGCGCTCCAGCTCGCCGGGGACGAGCT
>JALYWZ010000939.1 GCA_030852505.1 Myxococcota bacterium
CTGCAGTCGGGGCGGGCGCCCCGGAGAGCTCGTCGTTGGCCGCTTCGCTCGCGGGGGTGGGCGCCCTCGGCACGATGCGAACTCCGGCCAGGTGCGGCCAAGAAACCCCCACGGCGAAGCCGATCAGCGCGATCACGCCGACCCGACCGAAACGAGGCCGATCCTCCCTCGGTACCTCGATACGCAGGGGCTTGCGCCGTTCCATTCGGGCTCCGAAGCCCGGGCCAAACCCGAGCTTGGGCGAGGGTTTACCATACCGTGGCCCGTGAAACCCAGGCCTGAACGAAAGCAGGGCGCAGGCCGGGCCGAACAGGCCGCTCACGGGGCTAGAAACTCTACCCCGCCTCGGAGAGGATAACGGTCGTCGGATGAAGGCGTGCGCCCACTGCAAGCTCCAGTACCCGAGCGACAGCGCGACGTGCTTCTTGTGCGGGCGGCCCCTGGAGGAGATGCAGGACCCGCTGGTCGGCGTGACCATCGCGGGGCGCTACGTGATCGACCGCCCGATCGGCGAGGGCGGGATGGCGACGGTCTATGCCGCGCACCACCGCCTGGTCGATCGACCGTGCGCGATCAAGGTCATGAGCGAGCGCTTCGCGAAGAGCGAGGTGATCCGCGAGCGCTTCCGGCGCGAAGCCAAGGCCGCGCAGAAGCTCGCGCACCCGAACATCATCGAGATCTTCGACCAGGGCGAGACACCCGAGGGCAGCCTGTACCTGGTGATGGAGCTGCTGCGCGGCGTGACGCTCGCTCAGGTGGTCGAGCGCGGCAAGATGGCACTTTCGCGCACGCTGCCGATCGCGATCCAGATCGCCCGGGCTCTGGCGCGCGCGCACGATCTCGAGGTGATCCACCGCGACCTCAAGCCCGAGAACATTTTCCTGTCCGAGGGTCACGAGGGCGGCGACTGGGTCAAGATCCTGGACTTCGGGATCGCGCGGTCGATGCAGGACACGCGCTTGACCGGCGCGGGGGAGGTCTTCGGCACGCCCGAGTACATGGCTCCCGAGCGCATCAGCTCGATCGACGCGGGGCCGTCGGCGGATCTGTATTCGCTGGGCGTGATCTTGTACGAGATGCTGTCGGGTCAGCTGCCGTTCGACGCCGCCGACGTGGCGGCTTTCTTCATCAAGCACCTGAAGGAGGCGCCCAAACCGCTGCGCGAGCGGGTGAGCGGCGTGCCGGAGCCGCTCGAGAAGCTCGTGATGGAGCTGCTCGAAAAGGAGCCGAAGGATCGCCCCGTGGATGCGCACCGCGTCCACGCGGATCTGCTGGCCGTCGCGCTCGCGCTCGGCGTCCGCGCGCCACGCGAGGTCCTGAGCGAGGTCAGCCCGTCCCGCGGACCGCCGAAGACGCTGCCCCCGATCGCCATCGATCAGTGGGCGCACCGCACGGCGGTGTTCGATCGCATGCTGAAGACCGCCTACCCCGCCGGCGAAGCCGCGCTCGACGAGAAGCTCCTCGAGGTGAAGAAGTTGGTGCGCGAAATCGCCGAGCTCCGCGCGCGCGCGATGGAGCAGCAGCGCACCCTGGAAGCCATCGAGTCGCGCGGCAGAGAGATCCGGGAGCGCTTCGGCCACGCCGTCGACGCGCTCGGCCTCGACGCGAGCCGTGCCCGCGACGACCTGAAAGCCACGCAGGCCCTGGCCGACGGCGTGCGCGCCGAGGCCGACGTACCGCGCCAGAAGCTCGTGGAGATGATGCCGGAGATGTTGCGCTGGGAAGGCCGCTCCGCGCTCACCGTGCCCTATCGCGAGCTCGCAGAGGCCTATCGGGAAGCTGCCAAGTGGGTCGAGCGCTGGGCGGACGGGCACGACGCCGTCAAGGCCTCCGAGGTCCAGGTTGCGGCGCGGCGTGGCGAGGTCGACGACATCGAATTCCAGATTAAGGAGCTGCGCGCCGCGCTCGCCAAGCACGAGGAGCAGCTCGAGCGCGAAGAAGCCGATCGCCAGCGCTCGGTCGGTGATCTGGGCCGACGCGCCGACGAGCTCGAGAAGCGCCTGGTCGAGGTGTCGACCGAGTTCTGCGCACCGCTGCGCCGCCTCTCGGCGCTCGAGCCGCTGTTCGTCGAGCTCGAAGCGGGCGCGGCGGCGTGAGCGGGCCAGCGGTCCCAGTTGCTTAGGATCTGGCGAACCCCACCGCCGGGGCATTATGCTGGCGGGGGTTGTCGATTCGGGTCGTAAAAATACTGGGCGTCGTGCTCGGTCTGGGCGGGGTCGGGAGCTTCAGCGTGCCGGCCAGAGCCTCGGGGCCACCGCTGTTGCTCGGCGTGTCCGACTGTGGCGAGCTCGACGAGCACGAGGTGCGGCGCCTGGTCGTCGCCGAGCTCGGCGCGATTCCGGTCGAGGAGCAGTCCCCCGAGGTCACGCTGGTGGCGGTGCGCTGTGGCGGTTTGCGCGTCACGATCCGCGTGCACGATCCGCTCAGCCGCAAGGACGTGGAGCGCTCGTTCAACGCCGCGCCGCTCGATCCGCGGGCGCGCGCGCGTTGGGTCGCGCTGGCCGCCGCCGAGCTCGTCTTGTCGAGCTGGGCGGAGCTCGAGCTCAACCCCGCCCCTCGAACCC
>JALYWZ010000251.1 GCA_030852505.1 Myxococcota bacterium
CCGAGACCCCGTCCAAGGCCGACAGCGCCGACCAGCCGAGCCCGATCTTGCCCTGGCGCAGCTCCCCGACCAGGTACGCGACGGCGATGTCGACCTCGCTCGGGGCGAGGGCCCGCAAGAGCTCGACCAGCCGCGACACCTTCTCGAGCCGTGCGCGGGTGCCAGCGACCGCGCGTGAAACCCGGGCCAAATCCGCGAGCAGCACCCGCTCAACGTGCGGGGCCGCATGCCTCTCGTCAAGCGCCCGCGCCCGCCGAACGCCTGGATCCGATGCGGGTTTTCGCGGATTTCGCTGGGAGCCGCCTTGACGGATCCGGGGCGCTCTGAAACACCACGCCCGTGCGCTTCATCGATGAATGCGAAATCCGCGTCGAAGCCGGCAATGGCGGCAACGGCGCCGTCGCGTTCCGTCGCGAGAAGTACGTGCCCATGGGCGGCCCGGCGGGGGGCGACGGCGGTCGCGGCGGAGACGTCGTGTTCGTCGCGGCGAGCGGCCTCGGCAGCCTGCACGACTTCACGCACCAGGCCGCGCTGCGCGCCGAGCACGGGCAGAACGGCATGGGCAAGGATTGCTACGGCAGGGCCGGGCGCGATCTGATCGTGCGCGTACCGGTCGGCACGGTAGTCTACGACGCCGCGACGCGCGAGAAGCTCGCCGAGATCACCGAAGCCGACGTGCCGGTCGTGATCGCGAAGGGCGGCAAGGGTGGTCGGGGCAACATGCACTTCGCGACTCCCGTGGACCGCGCACCGCGCCGCGCCGACCCTGGCGAACCCGGCGAGCACCGCGATCTGTACCTCGAGCTCAAGGTGATGGCCGACGTCGGCCTGCTCGGCTTCCCGAACGTCGGCAAGAGCACGCTGATCAGCAGCGTCAGCCGCGCGCGCCCGAAGATCGCGGACTATCCGTTCACCACGCTCACGCCGCACCTCGGCGTGGTGGCCGTGGGTGACGCGCGCAAGGGCGAAGGTCGGAGCTTCGTGCTCGCCGATATTCCGGGCTTGATCCCCGGCGCGAGCGAGGGGCACGGCCTCGGGACGCGCTTTCTCAGGCACCTCGAGCGAACGCGCGCGCTCTTGCACCTGATCACGCTCTCGGACGATCCGGAGCGCACGCCGCTCGCGGACTACGAGGCCTTGCGCCACGAGCTCGCCGCGCACGATCCCGAGCTCGCCGCGTTGCCCGAGCTGGTCGTGGTCACGAAGGCCGACCTTCCCGACGTGCAGGCGCTCTACCCGGAGCTAGAGCAGGAGCTCGAGCGCCGCGGCAAGCGCGTGTACTTGATCAGCGCCGTGACCCACGAAGGGATCCCGGCCCTGCTCGGCGCCGCGCTCGAGCTCATCGACGAGGCGGCGCTGCGGGCGCGCGGCGACGAGCCCGCGCCGCCGTCCGAGTAGCTCAGCCCGGCACGAAATCGTCGAACTGATCGACGCCGAGCTCTTCTGCCTCGAGGTTGTCGAAGCGCGTGCACGACGCGGTGAACTTGGTGAGCACGGTGCCGGTCGGGCCGTTACGCTGCTTGGCCACGATGATCTCGGCCACGCCCTTCTGCTCGCTGTCCTTGAAGTAGTAGTCGTCGCGGTAGATGAAGATGATCGTATCGGCGTCCTGCTCGATGGCGCCGCTCTCGCGCAGATCGCTGAGCTGCGGGCGCTTGTCCTTGGTGGCGCGGGTCTCGACGGCGCGGTTCAGCTGAGACAGCGCCAGCACGGGCACCTTCATCTCTTTGGCGAGCTGCTTCAGGCCTCGAGAGAGCTCGCTGATCTCCTGCTCGCGGCTACCGGCGTCCCTTCGGCCCTGCATCAGCTGCAGGTAGTCGATGCAAACGAGGCCGATGCCCTTGGCGCGCACCGAGCTCTCGCCGCGCGTGACCTCGGCCTGCAAGCGGCGGATCTTGGCGCGAAGATCGAGCAGCGTGAGCGCCGGGGTGTCGTCGAGCCACAGCGGCAGCCGCGCCAGGCGCGACGCGGCCTCCGTGAGCTTGCTCCAATCCTCGCGCGACATGCTGCCGCCGCGGATGTTGGCCATGTCGACGCGCGCCTCCGACGCCAAGAGACGCGCGGCGAGCTGCTCTTTCGGCATTTCGAGCGAGCAGAACAAGACGGCGTGGCCGGGCTCCTCGGACGGCGTCTCGAAGTAGTCCTCGTCGGACGACTGGCGCGTCACGCGCGTGGCCGCGACGTTCAGCGCCATGTTCAAGACCAGCGAGGTCTTGCCCATGCCGGGGCGCGCCGCGACGATGTAGAGGTCGCCCGGGTGCATGCCCGAGCACTGCCGGTCGAGGCGCGTGAACCCGGTGGGAATACCGGTAATACCGCCGCCGCGCCGCTCCGCCTCTTCCAGGATCTTGAAGGCGCGGACGACCGCGTCGCGCACTGGCTCGACGGCGTTGCTCTCCGTCGTGCGCGCGATGTCGAACACCGCTTGCTCCGCCTCGTCGATGTACTTCTGGACCTCGGGTGGCGAGGTGTAGCCCTCGGCCGCGAAGCGCTGGCAAATCGAGATCAGCTGGCGGACGCGCCACTTCTCGCGGATCACCTGGGCGTGCGCGACCACGTGCGCCACGGCCGGCGTCGCGTCGGCGAGCTGCGCGAGATATGCCGTGCCGCCGATCTGATCGAGCCGCCCGCGATCCCGCAAGAAGCCGGCGACGCTCACGACGTCGATCGGGCGCCCCGAGGTCGACAGCTCCATCACGGCCTCGAACACGCGCCGGTTCGCGTCCGCGTAGAAGTGATCGGGTTTCAGAAACTCCTGAACCTGATCGAACGACGCCGGCTCGAGCAGCACCGCGCTCAGCACGGCAGCTTCGGCGTCGAGATCACTCGGGGGCACGCGGCCGGGCGCGGGCACGAGCTCGGGGGTGCGCTCCTGGGTGCGGCGGGGTGTCTGGCCCTGGAGGTTCATGAGCGGTTCTCGGACCAGAAGCTCTGCCGCGAACCGGGCGCGCCAGCCAGGTCGAAATCTGTCCTACCTCGCGGGCCGGGGCCCTCTGCTGCGTCTAGCAGCAGATCGGGGCTCCGCGGTTGTCCACAGCGCCGTCCACAGACCATCCACGACAATCCAGGATGTTTCACGTTCCCTCGTCCACGAGTTACCCACAGGGTCCCAAATGCACGACGCCCCGAAGGCTTGGGGCCTCCGGGGCGTTCGACGGACTGTTCTAGCTATCAGAAGTGGTGGCTTCTGTCAGCCCTTCTTCGCGACCTCGACCTTGAGCACCGCTTCGACGCCGGCCGCGAGCTTCAGCGGGACGTCGTAGCTGCCGAGCTCCTTGATCGGGTCGGAAAGCACGATCTTCCGCTTGTCGATCGTGACGCCGGCCTTCAGGAACGCTTCCTCGATGTCGCGGGTCGTGACCGAGCCGTACATCTTGCCTTCCTCGCCGACGGCGCGCTCGAGCGTCACCTTGACGCCCGAGATCTTCTTCGCGAGCTCTTCCGCGGCGGCGACCTCGGCTTGCTTGCGCACGGCCGCTGCCTTCTTGAGCTCGTCCACGCGCTTCAGGCTGCCGGCTGTGGCGATCACGGCCAGGCCGCGCGGCAACAGGTAGTTACGCGCATAACCGGAGCGAACGCGCACGACCTCGCCACCGGTGCCGAGGTTCTCGACCTCGGTTTCCAAGAGAACTTTGACGTTGGAGGCCACTGTTGTTGCTCCTAGTCGTTGGAAGTGAACGGCAAGAGCGCGATGTTGCGCGCGCGCTTGACGGCCAGCGTGATGCTGCGCTGGTGCTTGGCGCAAGCGCCCGAGATCCGGCGCGGCACGATCTTGCCGCGGTCGGTCACGAAGTAGCGCAGGCCCTGCGGGTCCTTGTAATCGATGGTCAGCGTCTCGTCGGAGCAGTAGGTGCAGCCCCGGCGGCGGATCCGGCGGAAGGCGTTGCCGCCACCCAAGGCGTCCTTGTCGCCGCGCGGATCGGGACGTTCGCTCTGGCGTTCGCGTGATGCGTCTTTCATGGCAACTCCTCACCGTTGAGGTCCGGCACAGCGCCTTCGGCCTCGAAGTCCTCTTCACCGTCTTCCGAATCGGAGCGCTGCGGGCGCTCGCGCTCGACCGGCTGCTCGAGACCGAGCAAGCGCTCGATCGGCTCCTCGAGCTCGGCTTCGGTCGCCGGCTCGACGGCTTCGAACGCCACGTTCTCGGGCTTCACTTCCACCGTTTCCATGTCGATGTCGGTGGCGACCTGGACGGTCTGATACTTGAGCACGTCGTCGAGCATGCGCAGGTTGCGCTCGATCTCGGAGACGAGCGCCCCGCCGCCGACGTAGCGAACGTAGACGTACACGCCGCGCCGGAACTTCTTCACGGTGTAGGCGAGCTGGCGCCGGCCCCAGTTCTCGAGGGTCGTCAACTTGCCGCTCTCGCGGGTGACGGCCTCTCCGACGCGGCCCGCGATGCGCTCCTGGCTCTCGCGCGTCACGTCGGGACGCAAAACGTAGATGGTTTCGTATTCGCGGTGCCGCTTGGGCGCCGCGACTGCTGTCGCTGTCATGTAGGTCTCCTCTCGGACGATCGGCCCCCGCCAGGCGGGAGCAAGGAGTCAGCGAGGTCGTCGCTGATTGGTCGCATTCATTGCGGCCGAAATACCCTGGGTGGCCACGAGCACCACCGCTTCGGCGGCCCGGTCGAGCACACTATCGAGCTCGGTCCGTTCCGTTTGGGCGAAGCCTTGTAGCACGAAATCCGCCGTGTCACCCCGAAACTCGGGCGGGGGCTTACCGATGCCGATCCGCAGCCGCAGCGTGTCGGGGCCGATGGCTTCCGTCACCGAGCGAACGCCGCGGTTCCCCGCGTCTCCCCCGCCCTGTTTCAGGCGCACGTCGCCGAAACCGAGGTCGAGCTCGTCGTGCACGAGCAGCACTGCACCCGGCTGCAGCTTGAAGAACTGCACGGCGGGCTGCACGCTCTTGCCGCTCTCGTTCATGTACGTCTCGGGCTTGAGCAAACCAATCGGCTTGCCCGATAGCTCGACCTTCGCGAACTGGCCGCGGAACTTCGAGCCGAACGCGGGATGGCCGGCCCGCGCTGCGAGCCGGTCGATCACCGCCCAACCGACGTTGTGACGAGTGGCGTGGTAGCGCGGACCCGGGTTGCCCAGGCCCACGACCAGGATCACTTCTTCTCGGCCGAAGCCGCCTCGCCCTTGCCCGGAGCGACGCTCTTACCGGCACCCGGCGCCGCAGCACCACCGGCGCCCGCCGAGGGAGCCTCTTCTTCCGGCGCCGCCTTCTCGTGGACGACGGCGACGAGTGTCTGCGCGGGGGGCAAGAGCACCTCGACGCCTTCGGGGAGCGCCAGATCCTTGGTGGCGATGTGCTCGTCGAGCCCGAGCGCGGTCACGTCGGTCACGAGCTTCACCGGGATCTGCTCCGGCAGGCAGCGCACCGGGACCTTGCGGAAGACCTGGCGCAGCGTGCCGCCGAGCACGACGCCCGCGGCCTTGCCGGTCACCTCGAGCGGCACGTCCACCGTCACCGGCTGGTCGAGCGAGATCTGCACGAAGTCCGCGTGCAACAGCTGCCGCGTGAGCGGGTGGTGCTGGAACTCGCGCAGCAGCACCGTCAGCTTGTCCGAGCCCTCGACGGCCAGCTCCACCACGGTGTTGCGACCGCGCTCGCTCTTCAGCACCTGCTCGAGCTCGGTCGGGGACACGGCGAGCGAGCGGGCTGCCTGGCCGCGCCCGTAGGCGACGGCGGGGATCTGTCCGGAGCTACGGATCTTGCGCGCGCCACCCTTACCGTTTCCTTGGCGCTGCGATGCGGTGAGCTTGATGATCTGCATGACGACTTACTCAGCTTTCCTTCGAGACTCAGACGAACAGCGAGCTCACGGAGTCGCTGTTGTGGATGCGGCGGATCGCCTCCCCGAGCAGGCGGGCGATCGACACGGTTTGGATCTTCTTCGAGGCCGCGGCCTCCTCGGACAATGCCATCGAGTTCGAGACCGTGACCAACTCGAGCGGGGACGCCTCGATACGCTGCACGGCGGGGCCGCTCAACACGCCGTGCGTCGCGCAGGCCACGACGCGACGCGCGCCGTGATCCATGACCGCGCGGGCGGCGTTACACAGCGTGCCGGCGGTGTCGATCATATCGTCGATGATGATGCAGTCCCGGCCCTTGACGTCGCCGATCAGGTGCATCACCTCGCTGACGTTCGGGCCGTCCCGGCGCTTGTCGATGATCGCGAGGCTGCCGCCGAGGCGCTTCGAGTAGGCGCGGGCGCGCTCGACGCCGCCGGCATCGGGCGAGACGAACACGGTGTTCTGGTCGAACTTCGGCTTCAGGTAGTCCTCGAGGAACACCGGCAGCGCGTGCAGATGATCGAACGGGATGTTGAAGAAGCCCTGAATTTGACCCGCGTGCAGGTCGACGCACACCACGCGCGTGACGCCGGCCGCGACCAGCAGATCGGCGACGAGCTTGGAGGTGATCGGCGTCCTGGGCGCGACCTTGCGGTCCTGCCGCGCGTAGCCGTAGTACGGGATGACCGCCGTGATGCCTGCCGCCGATGCGCGCCGGAGCGCGTCACACATGATCAGCAGCTCCATGATGTTGTCGTTCACGGGCGACGAGGTCGGCTGCACGACGTAGGTGTCGAGGCCGCGGACATTTTCGCGGATCTCGCAGAACGTCTCGCCGTCGCTGAAACGCGACACACGCGCCTCCCCGAGCGGCGTGCCGAGGACGTGCGCAATCTCCTGAGCCAGCTCAGGATTCGCATTCCCGGTGAAGATACAGACTCTCCTGACCGCCACTGTCAGCTCGCTCGCTTCGGGGTAGACTAGCTAAACCCGCAAAATCACTAACGATACGGTCGCGGGGGACCCGTTTGGCGGGCAGGAGTAGCAGTCGTTTTCCCGCCTGTCAAACGGCGGCGCGGGCTCCGGCCGCCCAGCCAGTGACGCGCGGGCACCGCAAAGGCGTTCAGCGATAAGGG
>JALYWZ010000252.1 GCA_030852505.1 Myxococcota bacterium
GACTACGTCGAAGTCGACCTCTTCCAGCGCATCTTCCGCATCTCCGACGACGTCGAGCTCGACGCTTCCCTCTTCATCTCGCTCTGGCCCGAATGGCCCACCGTCGCCACCAACGAAGTCCTCGACAGCGCCTTCGCCCAGGGCTGCTGGTCCGCCGACGAACCTCTCTCGGTGCGCGTCTCACAAATCGCCCGCAGCTACACCGCCTCCCCCGCATCCCAACCCAGCGACATCGCCGTGATCGCCCGCCGCCTCGACCTCGCGCGACTCGCACCAGAACAATGGACCCGCGCGCTCACCCTGCCCTCACTGCTCCCGTACTGCGAAGGCTTCACCCACTAGCAGAAAAGGCTCTGACGGATTTTGTCGCCAAGGCGCCAAGGCGACGCCAAGGGTCGCCAAGATTTTTTGGGGGAGCGCTTCGCGGCGCGACTCCACAGGGAAAAGGCTTTGACGGTTTCTGCCGCAAAGGCGCAAAGGGCCGCAAAGACTCGCAAGTTTTTTTGGGGGAGCGCTTCGCGGCACTCGTTGCCAGGGATGGCTGCGCCGCTTTGTCGTCGGGGCCGGGCTCGCGGGAGGGGGTGGTTTCCGGAGCGTGGCAGGAGGACACGTGGGATCTGCTCGAGCGAGGGAGTCGATGATTTGCCGGGGATTTCAGGGATTTCAGGTATTTCGATAATTTTCGAAGAAGATCTTGCGGGGGTTGTTCGAGAATATTAGAACTAGGGGCCGATGACGAAAGTCGAGCGCCATGCCGAGCAGCTTGCCGCCCTGGGGCACCCCGTCCGGCTGAGCATCCTGCGTTACGTGGTGCAAGGGGACCAAGGCGGGACGGCCGCCGGTGACATTCAGGGCCACGTCGACGTGCCAGCCTCGACGCTGAGCCACCACCTCAAGCGACTCGTGGATGCCGGTCTCCTCTCGACGCGGAACGAGGGGACCTACCACTACTACGCCGCGATCTACCAGAACCTGCGAGCGCTCACCGACTACCTCTGGGAAGACTGCTGCAAGCGCGGCAAGGCTAGCTGCTGCTGAGCTCTTTTTTTGCGTCGCTATTTCGACATTTCTAGAAATGGAGCCGTTCATGAACATCCTCAAGCCCCACATCTCGCTCAACGTCTCCAACATCGACGCTTCGGTCGCGTTCTACGAGAAGGCGTTCGGCGTCCAGGCCACGAAACGCCGGCCGGGCTATGCCAAGTTCGATCTCAGCGAGCCGAACCTCAATCTGACGATGAACGAGGCTCCTCGCACCGGCATCAACGCGAGCCACTTCGGCATCCAGGTCGCGAGCACCGAGGACGTGGCCGCGGCGACCGCGCGCTTCGACCAGGCGGGGCTCGCCACCAGGACCGAGGAAAACACGGCGTGTTGCTACGCGATTCAAGACAAGGTGTGGGTCGAAGATCCCGACGGCAATGCCTGGGAGGTCTTCGTCGTGAAGGGTGACTCGCCGTTGCTCCAGGAACAGGCGCCAGGCGATCGAGAGAAGGCGGCCGGCGCGGGCTGCTGCGTCCCCAAGCTTCAAGGCATCCAGCGGGGCGGCGGTGGTTGCTGCCCCTGATCTGGCGCGGAAGGTTGCGGCGGAGGCGCTGGGCACGGCGCTTCTACTGGCCGTCGTGATCGGCTCGGGCATCATGGCGGAGCGCCTGGCGGGCGGTAACGTCGCCATCGCGCTCTTGGCGAACAGCGTTGCCACGGGTGCGGGTCTCGTCGCGTTGATCCTGACGTTCGGCGCGGTATCGGGCGCCCACCTCAACCCGGCGGTGACGCTCGCCGTCGCGACGCAGGGCGGGTTGCCGTGGAGGGAAGTCCCCGTCTACATCGCGGCCCAGGTCGGCGGCGCGTTCGTGGGTGCGGCCGTTGCGCACTTCATGTTCGAGCTGCCGTCGTTCTTCGCGTCAACTCATGTGCGCGCCGGCGCCTCGCAGCTGGTCAGCGAGTTCGTCGCCACCTTCGGCCTACTCGCCACTATCTGGGGCTGCGCGCGTCGAAGCCCGAGCTTCGCGCCCTTCGCCGTGGGCGCTTACATCACGGCCGCCTACTGGTTTACGTCGTCCACATCGTTTGCGAACCCGGCGGTCACGCTCGCCAGAGCGGCCAGCGACACCTTCTCGGGCATTCGACCGGCGGACGCGCCGGGATTCATCGTTGCACAACTATTGGGTGCTGGTGCTGCCACCTATCTCTTCCGCTGGCTCGTCCCTTCGCTACCGGCGGTTGCCGAGCAGGTCGTCGACTTCCCCCTCGAAGGTTCATCATGAGTACCTCGACCGCAAACGTGCTTTTCGCATGCATCCACAACGCTGGGCGCTCGCAAATGGCGGCGGCATGGTTCAACCATCTCGCAGACCCTGCAAAGGCTCGGGCGGTCTCCTCAGGGACGCAGCCCGGAACCCGCGTTCATCCGGAGGTCGTCGAGGCGATGAAAGAGGTCGGCATCGACCTCTCGGCGTGCAGGCCGCGGTTCCTGTCGGATGACCTCGCCGCTTCCTCCTCGTTGTTGGTGACGATGGGCTGCGGCGAAGCCTGCCCCCACGTGCCCGGTCTGCGGCGGATGGACTGGCCGCTCGAGGATCCGAAGGGCAAGCCGCTCGAACGCGTGCGCGAGATCCGTGACGACGTGAAGGCCCGAGTCCTGGAGCTGCTCGAGCAGGAGTCGTGGAAATAATGGTCGACCTGCGGAACGCAGCGCCGTCCGACCTCGAAGCTGTGACGAGTCTCCTGCTCGAGGCCGGCCTGCCCACGCAGGGGGTCGAGGACCAGTTCCCAGCCCAGTACAAGGTCGCGACCGTGGAGGGTTCGGTCGTGGGCGTCGCGGGCCTCGAGCTGCATGGCCGCGCGGGGTTATTGCGTTCACTGGCAGTGCGCTCGGCGTTCCGCGGCACCGGCGTCGGAACCGCCTTGGTCCGTGAGCGTACCGAGGAGTGCGCACGGGGTCTGGGACTCAGCCAGGTCTTCCTGCTGACGACCACCGCTCCGGGCTATTTCGAGAAACACGGGTTCCTACGCACAGCGCGGGGAGCCGTCCCCGGAGAGGTAGCCCAATCCAAAGAATTCGCGTGCGTCTGCCCGACCTCGGCAATCTGCCTGGTCTGGCAGCCATGACGATTTTCTGCGTCCATCCGTCCGAAGTCTCGTCTTTGAACCAGAGGAAAGGGATGACGGAAACGAGCTACCCACCCAGGGGGGCCTTCTAATGCTCGCCGAGGGCATGCCCTCCTGGCATGGAGAGATCGCACAGAAGCTCCGGCCGTTCGTTGCGCGGCGCGTGCCTGCGGCCGACGTGGACGACGTGCTCCAGAACGTTTTCGTTCGGGTGCAGCAGGGGCTGCCCAGGCTCCGCGATCAGGAACGGTTCATTCCGTGGCTCTATCAAGTCGCGCGGAGCGCCGTGCAGGAGAACCTCCGCCAGCGTGCTCGGCACCCTCTGGCAGGTGAGCACGAGGAGCAAGCGCAGCTCGACGCCGAAGCCTCGGCTACGTCTGATTCCGGCCTCGCCGCGTTTGCCGCCAGCGCAATCGCTCATCTCTCGTCCCCTTACCGGGAAGCGC
The DNA here is from genome assembly GCA_030852505.1 of Myxococcota bacterium. GTDB lineage: Bacteria > Myxococcota_A > Polyangia > Polyangiales > Polyangiaceae > PMG-095. Next base: position 3,558 of record JALYWZ010000252.1, read on the forward strand.
TGACGCTCACGGAGCTTCAGGGGAGGACGCAAAGCGAGGCCGCGGAGGTGCTCGGTATCTCGCTGTCCGCTGCAAAGTCGCGTGTTCAGCGCGGTCGCGAGAAACTTCGAGAGCTTCTCGAAACCAGCTGCAAAATCGCGCTCGACGTCCGCGGCGGCATCATCGATTGCGAACCCCGCCAACCAGGAAACTGCTCCTGTAGTGGGCGGCCCGACTGAAGCGTGTCCGAGGCGCGTCTTGGCGACCGTCGGGACAAAGCCGCCTTGAGTTACTCCCCCAAACGTAAAGTCCGCAAGCGGAGGGCGTTGGCTATCACGGAGACGGAGCTGAGGCTCATCGCTGCTGCGGCTAGCATCGGCGAGAGGAGGAGGCCCAGGGCGGGGTACAGCACGCCGGCTGCGATCGGGACGCCGGCTGCGTTGTAGGCGAACGCGAAGAAGAGGTTCTGCTTGATGTTGCTCATGGTGGCGCGGCTCAGCTGGCGCGCGCGCACGATGCCGCGCAGATCGCCGCGGACGAGCGTGACGCCGGCGCTTTCCATGGCGATGTCGGTGCCGGTGCCCATGGCGATGCCCACCGTGGCTTGGGCCAGCGCCGGCGCGTCGTTGATGCCGTCTCCGGCCATGGCCACGGTGCGGCCCTGGCCTTCGAGCTCGCGCACCTTGGCGGCTTTCTGATCGGGCAGCACTTCCGCGAAGACCTCGTCGATGCCGAGCCGCTTCGCCACGGCGGCGGCGGTGGTCTTGCTGTCTCCGGTGAGCATCACGACGCGGACGCCCTCGGCGTGGAGCGAGCGCAGCGCCTCGGGGGTGCCGTCTTTGATGGGATCGGCGACGCCCAAAAGGCCCGCGACTTTTCCGTCCACTGCGACGAACACCACGGTCTGGCCCTCGGCGCGGAGCTCCTCGGAGCGGGCGGCGAGCGGTCCGGGCTCGATTTGCAAGGCGTCGAGCAAGGCGCGGTTCCCGAGCGCCACGCGCTGGCCGTCGACCTCGCCCTGCACGCCCTTGCCGGTGAGCGACTCGAACGCCTTCACACTCGGCCAATCGATGCCGCGCTCGCGAGCGCCGGCGGCGATGGCGGCGGCGAGCGGGTGTTCGCTGCCGCGCTCGAGTGCACCAGCCAGCGCGAGCAGTGCGCGCTCGTCGAAGCCCGCCGCGGCGACCACCTCGACGAGCTTCGGCTTGCCCTCGGTCAGCGTGCCGGTCTTGTCCACGACCAGCGTGTCGACCTTTCTCAAGGTCTCGATCGCCTCGGCGTTGCGGAACAGAACGCCGCTGCCCGCTCCGCGGCCCATCGCCACCAGGATCGACATCGGCGTGGCGAGGCCGAGCGCGCACGGGCAGGCGATGATCAGCACCGAAATGGCCGCGACCAGGCCGTGCGCCATGCGCGGCTCCGGTCCGAGCGCGGCCCAGACCCCGAAGGTCACGACCGCGATGCCGATCACCAGCGGCACGAAGTAGCCGGAGACCTGGTCGGCGAGCTTCTGGATCGGCGCGCGGCTGCGCTGCGCCTCCGCGACCATGCCGACGATGCGCGACAAGAGCGTCTCGGAGCCCACCTTGTCGGCGCGGATCACCAGCGTGCCGGTACCGTTGAGCGTGGCGCCGATCACTGCGTCTCCCGGCTGCTTCGTCACCGGCATCGGTTCGCCGGTGACCATCGATTCATCGACGGGGCTCTGCCCCTCCAGCACCTCGCCATCGACCGGGATTTTCTCACCGGGACGCACGCGCAGGCGCTCGCCGATCTGGACGGCTTCGAGCGGCACGTCGTGCTCGCTGCCATCGGCGCCGATCCGCCGCGCGGTCTTGGCGGCGAGCCCCAAGAGCTTCTTGATCGCAGCGCCCGTCTGGCTCCTGGCGCGGAGCTCGAGCACCTGCCCGAGCAGGATCAGCGTGACGATCACCGCGGCGGCCTCGAAATAGACGGCGACCTCGCCGTGGTGCGAGCGGAAAGAGGCCGGAAACACCTGCGGCGCGAGCGCGGCGATCAGGCTGTAGCCGTAAGCGACGCTCACGCCGAGGCCGATCAGCGAAAACATGTTCAAGCTGCGGTTCGCGACCGACTGCACCGCTCGCACGTAGAACGGCCAGGCCGACCACAGACAAACGGGCGTCGCCAGCAGCAGCTCCAGCCAGACGCGCGCGCGGGGCGACACCAGGGCGCTCACGGGCGCGCCCGGCAACATGTCTCCCATCGCCACGAACAGCAGCGGCAGCGCGAGCGCAGCCGCGAACCAGAAGCGACGGCTCATGTCGCGGAGCTCGTGGTTGTCCTCGGGCTCGGCCGTCAGCGTCCGCGGCTCGAGCGCCATGCCGCAGATCGGGCACGCTCCCGGTGCGTCGCGCAGGACCTCCGGGTGCATGGGGCACGTCCATTCGCCGGCGCGGCCCGGAGCCGGAGCGGCAGCGGGAGCCTTGGGCTTCGCCTCGCGTGGCTGCAGGTACGCCGCGGGATCGGCCTCGAACTTCGCCTTGCATCCGGCGCAGCAAAACCAATATTCCACGCCATCGTGCGAGGCGCGGTGCGGCGAAGACGGCTTCACCGTCATGCCGCAGACCGGATCGACGTGCGGCTCGGTGGCTCCGGCGTGGTGTTCGTGCGCGTGAGCTCCCGGTAGCGGTCGCGGTCCCGGGTGGTGATGATGGTTCATGATTCCGACCTCGTGTCAGTGAGTCGGTTCGCTGCCGGCGCCCACGGCAATTTCTTGCATGGGCACGCCCGCCTGCTGCTTTCCGAGCCGCCCTGCCAAGAGCTGCTCGGCGCGCGTGCGCGCGATCCAGTACTCGAGCAGCTGTTCGATGAACCCGCGAGCCGTCTCGATCTGATCGCGCTTGGCCTGGAGCAGCTGGAAGGCGCCGATCGACATCGCGTTGTACTGGAGCAGCGTCTCGTCGACGATCTTCTGCTTCGCCGGGAGCAGCACGTCGCGGTAGTAGGCGACCCCTTCGCGGGCGACGAGCAAGCGCGTCGCCGCGCTGCGAGCCGTCGCGCGCAGCCGGATCGCAAGATCCGTATACAGCTCTCGCTGGCGCCGCATTTCGGCGCGCGCGGACGCGACCTCGCCCTGCCCCTGGTAGAACAGCGGCACCTCGAGCTCGACGGCGGGCCCGACCGCCCAGTGTTCGTCGCGCTCGGCCGAGACACCCGCCCGGAGCTCGGGCAAGAGGCCCGCGGCGCGCGACACGTTCGCGCTGCGCGCCGAAGCCGTGAAACGCCGTTTCGCGATCTGGAGATCGAGGCTCGCGCGCACCGCCTCCTGCTCGAGCTCATCGACGGCGAGCTCGGTCTCCGGCATCTCCGGCAAGCGCGTCTCCGCTCGCCACTCGGTCGCGCGTCCCCAGAGCCCGAGCGTCGCGTTCAGCTGCTCG
>JALYWZ010000940.1 GCA_030852505.1 Myxococcota bacterium
TGCGGCCGCGGGTGGGTCGAGCAGGCCGCCGCCGGTCAGCGCGGCACGGCGCAGACGCTCCACGTCGGCTTCGAAGCTCGCATACTCCCGAGGGTAGGGGTTCGAGACGTGTGCGACGCTGGTGCCGACCGGCTCGAGGCTGCCGTCGGGGCGTCGCTTGGCGTGCTCGGCGCGCAGCAAGAACGAGCCATAGCCGTCGAGCGGCAGCGCCGCTTCGTAGCGGCCGGGCGCGGTCTGGGTGAGCGGCATCTCTTTCGGAGCGCCCTTGTCGCCTGCGCGCCGCAGCTTGACCACCGACTGCCAGTCGTTGTCGAAGCGCTCGTCGGACGTGAACGCGTCGACGCTGACCTGCACCCGCGAGCCGTCGACCTCGGCCTTCATCGGCACCTCGCGGCGGCGCTTGACGCGCATGTGCTCGCGCACGAGCTGGCCCCAGAACCTCGAGAAGTTGGGCCAGCGCAGCCATTCGACCGACCAGGCGTTTTTGACGTCGCTCGTCCAGGCCAGCGCCCAGCCGAGGCCGGCGCGCCAGCGAGCGAGGATCGGCTCGCCGCGATCGCTCTCGAGGATCAGCTGCGCCGGCGCGGGCTTCAGCTGTGTGGAGACGTAGCCGTGGAGCAACGGCGCGCTCGAGATCGAGATCCCTTTCAAGAAGTCGGCATTGCCGACCTGCGACACGGGAAACCACTCCTCGACCGCCGCCTGCTGCGACACGAGCTCGGTTTCTCGAGTGAAGATCCGCGGCAGCGCCTTGGGATCGGGCGCGTGGTGGAAGCGGCCGCCTCCGCCGTCGGCGAGCGAGCGCAACAGCTCCACGCTCACGCTGTCGCCGAGCCCCACGGTCGTGAGCGTGATCGATTCGCCGAGCATGGCCTGGGCGAGCTCGCGCAGGTCCGACTCCTGCGTCTGGCCGTCGGTCAGCAAGATCACGTGCTTTTTCCGGGCCTGGACCACCGACAGGTCCTGGTACGCCATGTAGAGCGCCGGGAAGATCGCGGTGCCGCCGCCGGGTTGGATGCGCTGCACGTCGGCCTGGATCCGGCTCCGGTAGCGCACCGGTTGAAGCTTCACGTAGCGCTCGGGCTCACCGTCGAAGGCGATCACCTCGACCAGATCGTCACCCTGCAGGGTACCGACCGTGGCGTTGCAGGCGGCCTTCGCCATCTCCATCGGCAGCCCGGACATCGACGCCGAGCGGTCGATCACCAGCGCCATCGCCACGCCCGGCATCTCTTTCTGCCGCTCGGCGTCCATGCGCACCGGTAGCAGCCGCTCGACGGTGGTGTGCGCCCAGCCGCCGAGGCCGTAGCCCGACGGACCGCCCGCGAACAAGAAGCCGCCGCCGATGTCGCGCACGTAGCGCTCGAGCAGATCTTGCGCGGCGAGCGAGATCGCCTCGCGCGGCGTATCCGACAGGATCACGAAGTCGAAGCGCTCGAGCTCTCCGAGTGAGGCCGGCATCGAGCTCGGTGCGCGCGTGTCGACGTCGAATTGCTGCGCCGAGAGCGCGTTCGACAGGTACGTGGCGCGCGCCGGCTGGCCCTCGACGTAGAGCACGAGCGGGCGGCCCGGTACGTCGAGCGTGGCGCGATAGCGGTTGTTCTCCTTGAACGCGTCGTCACCGCCGGGCTCGAGCTCGAGCGCGTACGTCACCTCACCGCCGACGCGGACCACGCTCTGGAACGTCACCTCGGTGCGCCCCGCGGGGAGCTCGACCGAGCGCACGCCGTCGAGGCCGTTCAGCGCCTCGCCCTGGTACAGCCGCAGCCGCGCCTGAGTCGGGCGGCTCGCGTAGACGTCGGCGGTGACGTTGAAGGTCTGCCCGATGTCGACCTTGTCGGGCAGGCGCAACCCGACGACGCTGACCTCGCCGGGCGGCGGCTTGCGGAAGGGGCGGGTCGAGAGCCGCACGCCGAAGCCGCGCGCACGATTGGCTTCGGCCAGCAGATCGCCCGCGGTTTCGAGGCCGTCGCTGAGCAGCAGCGCGCGCTTCAAGTAGCCGGGCGGAAACAGCCCGTAGGCCAGCTGCAGCGCCGCCTGGATGTCGGTGCCCGCGCCGGCTCCCCCGCGCGCCTTTTCGTGGCGCAGCGCTTCGGCCGAGGGAGCCGTGACCGCGCCGTCTTTCTCGAGCTCGACGAGCCGCGGGCGCTCCGCGAACGTGACCAGCCGCACCACGTCTCCCGGACGCCGCGCCGCGATCACGCGCTCGAGCTCGGTGTGCGCTTCAGCCAGCGACTCCTGCGACACCGAGTCGCTCACATCGACCAGCACCACGCTGGCAATCTGGCTCGTGGTCTCGCTGCGCACCGGGCTCGACAGACCGAACGCGAGCAAGCCGAGGAACACGATCCGGACCAGCAGTGACAGCGCTCGCTGCAGCCACGGTAGATCGGCCAGCGAACGCAGCATGCCGAGCACGAGCAGCGGCGAAAGCAGGAGCAGGCCGAGCGCTTCCGGATGCAGGAGCTCGAAGTGCTTGCCGCCGCGCTGCCACTTGAACGCGCCCGGCGGCGCGTCCAGCACGAAGCGCTGGTAAGAGAACACCAGCGCGGCCGTGAA
>JALYWZ010000253.1 GCA_030852505.1 Myxococcota bacterium
GGCCGCCTCCGCGCGCTGCTGGTTGATGCGCGCCTCGAGGAAGGCGCTCTCTGCGTTGACCCGCTCGAGCTCGGGGATGTTCCCGGCCTCACGCAACCGCGCGGCGAGCTCGGCCGAGGCGCTCATCGCCTCCAGGATGCCGCGGCGCAGCTCGAGCACCTGAACCGCTGCCTGATAGTGATAAAAAGCCTCACGAGCCTCGAACGAGAGATCGAGGATCGCGCCGACCGCGGAGAGCTGCGAGGCGCCGACACCAGCCTCGGCGGCGCCACCCCGCGAGAGTGCGAGTGCGAGCTCCGTCAGATCCAGCATCGCCCCGACCTCGAGCTCAGCGCGCTCCCCCTGGCGGAAGCGCATCGCACCCTCGATGGTGGGGTTCGGCAGGCGCTTGACGCTGGCAAGCTCGGCCTGAGCTAGCGAAAGCTCCTCGAGCGAGGCGCGCAAGCCCGGGTTGTTCAGAACGGCCACGCGCGAGGCGGCCTCGGCCGAGAGCGGTCGCGAGAGCAAGGCCTTCACGTCCTTGCCGAGCCGCGGCGTCGCGGTCCCGGCACGGCGCAATCGACCCTCGGCCGCGCTGTGGAGCTCCGAGTAGTCCACGTTCGTCGAGACGCACCCGGTCAGCGCGAGCAACCCGACCCACAGCGCGGCCGCGATACGCATCACTTCTCGTCCTTCTTCGGGATCAATGCCATCCCACACTTCGGGCATTTTCCGGGCGCGTTCGTGATGACCTCGGGGTGCATGCTGCACGTGTAGCGGGTGGCCCCGGCGTCGCTGGGCGCTGCCTGGCTCTCGTGTCCGTGCGCTGCGTGCTCGTGCGCGTGCTCGCCGCCCGAACCGAGCACCGGGCTCGTGGCATCCGAAAGCTCCCGCTTCAGAGATTCGATGACGGGCAAGCGTCCCGAGGCGGCCGCGGGATTTCCGGGGTGGTCACTGCCCACATCGAGCGCGGTGGCGGTGCAGGCCGACAAACCGGCGGAGAGAAAACCACAGGCCAGAAGAGACGAGATCGATTTCGTGAAAGCGAACATGGTCAGGATCCTTGGGTCAGAGGTGAATGCCGTCGCGCGCCAGATCTTCGGGCCGCGCCCTGTCGGCGACGGTTCCCGGCGGGTGCTGATACCAGCCGGGATCCAGGTCGCGGTTCGCCAGGTTCGGCCGAACCTTGAGGACGGTGAACATCCCGCCCATGGTGATGTAATCGAACGGCCCCTTGGCGCCGCTCATGGGGATGCTGTTGGGCGGTACGGCCATGCCCATCTCTCCCATTTCGGCCATGCCGGTCTGGCCCATCGTCATGTAGTTCGGGATCAGCTTGCGCACGCGCTGGTCGAGCTTCCCTTCCTTCACGCCGAGCATGTTGGGAGCGTCGTGCCCCATCTGGTTCATCACGTGGTGGGTCATGTGGCAATGCAGCGCCCAGTCTCCGGGCGCATCCGCGACGAGCTCGATGTCTCGCGTCGCACCCGTGGGCACGAGCACCGTCGTGTCCGGGCGCTGCGCCTCGACCGGGATCTGGCCGCCGTCGGTAGCGACCACGCGGAAGTGGTAACCGTGCAAGTGCATCGGGTGGTGGTCCATCGCGCTCAGGTTGCCGAAGCGGATCCGCACGCGATCCCCCTGCTTGCAGACGAGCGGCGCCGTGCCCGGAAAAGCCTTGGCGTTGATGGTGAGCACGTTGAAGTCGCTCATCTCGTTCGGGTTCGGTCGCGCAGCACCGATCGGAATCGACCACTCGCTGAGCATCAGCACGAAGTCGCGGTCGACGCGGTAGCCGGCCGATGGGCGGCGCGGGTGCACGACGATCATCCCCATCAACCCCATCGCCATCTGAGTCATCTCGTCGTGGTGCGAGTGGTACATGAACGTGCCGTGCTGCCGGAAGGTCCACTCGTAGCGGTAGGTTTCACCGGGCGCGATCGATCGCTGAGTGAGGCCGCCCACGCCGTCCATTCCGTTCGGCAGAAACACGCCGTGCCAGTGAACGGTGGTCGGCGCGCCGAGCTTGTTCGTCACGTAGACGCGCACTCGATCACCCTCGACGGCCTCGAGCGTCGGGCCGTGAACGCGGCCGTTGTAGCCCCAGCACAGCGCCGACAGACCCGGAGCGAACTCGTGTTTCAGCTCCTGGGCGACGAGGTGGAACACCTTGACCCCATCGACGACCCGGTACGGCAGCGTGGCGCCACCCGGCGTGACCGTAGGTGAGTAGTCTCTGCCCGGCTCGCCCGGCCGCTCTGGAGGCTGGTCCTGCGGCCCGCCGCTGAAAGAGCGGTTCCAGCCGCGGCCGCTCGCGTCGAGCTGATTCGCACGAGCCGTGCCCGCGAGCAGCAACGCGCCTCCCGCTGCAGCGACCGCGCTGCCGGTGATTGCTTCACGTCGTGTGACCATCGATTCTCCTGGGGCTGGCCGGGGTAGGCCGTTCTGTCGGCTTCGTGACAGCTGACGCGGACCGGGCCGGCTCATTACAGCCCATAACGGCGATTGTGACGCCGCGAACGACCTGGGGCGCCAGCCCCGATTTCTTGGCCAGACCAGGCCGACACCGATAACAGCCCGGGGGCCATGGCAGTTTTTACGCGATGGATCGGCGTCGCTGCGGCCGCGGGCATCGTGCTCGCGCTCGTACCCGTCGTGCGCGGGAATATCGGCGTCGACGACCCGCTCCGCAAGATCGCCCAGCCGATCGCGGCGCTGCGTGCTCCCGACCCCGGACCTCCGAAGCTCACCGGGCTCGACCTGCTGCGCCTGGACATACGCCCGTCGCGGGTGACGGCGCCGCTCGACGAGGGACGCACCGCCGAGCTCACGATCGACCCCGTGCTGCAGCGAGCGGCGCGCTCCATGATGCAACGCTACCGCGTGCCCGAGGCGGGCCTCGTCTTGAGTGAAACGGCCACCGGCCGCATCCTCGCCTACGCGAGCTACGTCGCCGAGGGCGAGCCCTTCGACGTCAACGCGCGCGCAAGCTCTCCCGCCGCGAGCCTGTTCAAGGTCGTGACCGGCGCGGCTCTGGTCGAGAAGGCGGGTCTCAGCTCGGAGACCGAGCAGTGTTATCACGGCGGCAAGAGCCGCATCCTCGCCGAAGAGCTCAGCGACGATCCGCGGCGCGACCGCTGGTGCGCGACGGTGGCGATCGCCATGGGCCGCAGCATCAACGTCGTATTCGGGCGGCTCGCGCAAAAGCACCTGACTCCCGAGGATTTACTGGCAATGGGCGGCGCGCTGGGCTTCGGCTCGGCCGTGCCGTTTCCGGTTCCCAACGAGCCGCCCAAGCTCGAGATCCCGTCCGAGCCGCTCGAGTTCGCGCGCACCTCGGCCGGGTTCTGGCACAGCACGCTCTCGCCGCTCGCCGCGCTGGTGATGACTCAGACGATCGCCAACGGCGGCGTCGCGCTCGAGCCGCGGATCGTGGCGAGCGTGAAGAAGGGCGACAACGAAATCTGGAAAGACTCACGCGAGCCGCGCGTGTTGCGCCGCGCGATCCAGAGCTCCACCGCGGCCGAGGTCACGGCGATGATGCGGCAGACCGTCTCCAACGGTTCGGCGTACAAGGCGTTTCACGACGCGCAGGGGCAGGCGTACCTGCCGCAGATCGAGGTCGCGGGAAAGACCGGCACGCTGAGCGACCACGAGAACAACCGGCACTACACCTGGTTCGTCGGCTTCGCCCCCGCAGACAAGCCGGAGGTCGCCGTCAGCGCGTTGATCGTGAACACGCCGACCTGGCACATCAAAGCGCCGCAGCTCGCGCGCGAGGTCTTGCGCGCGTACTTCGCCAAGCAGGGCGCGAAGGGCGTCACCCCGCCCTCCTGACGCTGGAAACTTCCGGCCTGGTCGATCACCCGCCCGTGAGCCGGGTCGCGTCTGGGGCGGTCTCCCCACAGGCTGCGACACGGTCCGGCTCGGCCGCCGCGACCGGCTCGCGGCTCGATCTCGAGCCTGACCCGCGGTTTTTACCGACGATTCCTCAACGGAGGCGGTGGCGCGCCTGACTGCTTACCTGTGGGGCGCCGGACCGGCCGGGGGCGCGCCCCACCCTCGGCTCTCGCGGAAACACCGGAAAAACGGTGTGGACGCGTGGGCCGAGATTGCTAGAGTAGGAGTCGTGCAGGTCGTGCTCAGGAAACTCGGACGCGGTTCCCGTGCGGTGGCAGGGCGGCTGGTCCGGGCGCCTCGAAAAGGCTCCGTGGTCGTCATCGAGTTTTCTGATGGGATGCACGAGTACGTGACCACGCCCGTGAAGCGAGTCTTGCACCTCGCTGCGAAGAACGTTTGCTACATCGAGACCGTCAACAGCCGCTACCGACTCGAAGTGCGCGACCGCGAGCGCGCTCTCGAAGACGTCTCGAGCGGCTGAGTCCGAGTAGCGGCGAACTTTCTGGCTTTCGCTGAAGCGAAAACCAGAGTATCCCCGGCGCCTCCACTGATCCCGGCGCGAGTCGGGCAGCGCTAGGTACAGGTTTTCTCGATGGGAAAGTTCGACAGCCGGAATTCGCAGAAGATGAGCCGCCGCAAGGCTCAGGCCAAGAAGAAGGCCCGCGCCAAGACCCTCGCCACCGCCGTGCGCGCCGAGCGCTCCAAGAAGAAGCCGTCGAAGAAGAAGAGCGCGAGCTGAGCTCCGCTGCGGGGGGACGGCGCCGGCCGAATCGGGCGCGGGCCGTCCTGCCGAGCAACTACTGGATGACCTTGGTCGCGAACTGAACGTCGCGACGTTTTACGGGATCCGTAGCCGGCACCGGCTCACCGAATAAACCGAGGTCGCCCCCGCTGCGCTGCTCGGAGACGAGCTTGAAGCCGCGCCCGGTGTCTCGCCATTCCTGGGCGACCCGCGTGGTGCGCAGCTGGCCCTCGTCCATGCGCGTCCAGGCGTAGTCGACCTCCACGCGCACGCGATCCTTCGCGGACATGTCGAAGCCAGCGAGCTCGACGTCCACGACGCGAATGTCTCTGCCCCAGCTGGCGCGCCGCTCCAGGAAACCCTTGCGCGCGCTATCGGCGGTCAAACCACCGGCGAGCTCGGTGCGCCCGAAGCGCGCGGCCAGGTTCAATTCGCGCACCGCGTCGGCGGCGCGCTCCGCGGGGGGAGGCGGCGCGATGCAGCCTGTGGCGAGCAACAGAGCGAACAGGGCTGGGATGCCGCGCATGGCACGCCGTTAGCAGCCGCGCGGCGGAGCGGGCAACAAACCCACTCAGAACCCGGAGGCGGCGACGAAGTAGGTGCGGATCGCCGAGATCGCGCGCGCACCGCGCTCACCCGCCGGCGGAGCATCGTCGAAGCCGCGGGCTGCGCCCAGCCGCAACGTCGCGCCGTAGTGGTAGCCGAGCGTCAGCGAGAACCAGAGCTCGGCGCCGGTTCCGAAGTGCAAAACGTCGAATGGAGCGTCGGGGTCGACGGCGAAATACGCGCCGCCGTAGTCGGCGAACACGGTCGCGCTCACCCGATCGAGGAAGATCGGCAAGGTGCTGATCCCGCGCTGCACCTCGAGCAACGGGAAGCGGTACTCGGCGTTGAACAGCGCGTATTCGCTGCCGACGAAACGGCCGGGCTCGTAGCCGCGGAGCACGAAGGCGCTCTGGAACAGGCCGCTCGTGTAGGCGTCGAGCACGGGCTTATCGGCGAAGCCCCCCGTGGAGTAGAGGCCGCGGCGCGGGTAGCTGCCCCCGGAGCTACCGCCGGAGACGGCGAGCGCAAGCACGTGGTGGTCCAACCAGGGCGCCTCCAAATAACCGGTGAGCGAGCCCTGCACCGCGTGCAGCGTGGACTCGCTGCCGATCGCCGGGTCGGCAAAGTCCACGCCGAGTGTCAGCGTGAGGCCGCGCTCGGCGCTGATGCCGTAGCTCGAGCCCGACGCATTCGAGAAGCGATAACCGGCGTGCAGCGTGGCGATCACCCCGGAAGACGGCTCGACCGGCACGGGTGACCACGGATCGCCACGCTTACCGAACGGCGCCTCGTGCGAGATGCTCGCCACGGTGTAGCTGAGCCCCAGGTTTTCGGACGAGAACTCGCCCGGCAGCGGGAAGTCGATGCCGCTGCCGAGCGCGATCTGCTGTTCGGTGACGGTCTCGCGCCGCTCTCCGACGCGGTAGTTCGAGCGTGGAGCCACGCTGCGGTACAGCGTCTCGTGGAGCGTGAAGGGCAGCCGCGAGTAGGCGTAGTCGAGCACGCCCTGCCACTCGCCGCCTTCACTCTCGAGGGTGATTGAAGCGGTGAACGCATGCCGGTTCAGCGCGTCGGAGCCGGTGGTCTGGATCGTGAGCGCGTTGCCGAAGGTGCCGGTGCCGTAACGGAGCCCGAGCGAATACGGGCGGAGCGTCGGCAGCGCGCTGTAGGGGCGCACCGGGTAACGACGGGGGGGCACGGGGGCGCGCGGGCTGCTCGGCGGAGGCGCCGGCCCGGGCTCGAGAAAGCGGCTCGGCTCGAGCGGCATCGCGTAGAGGTCGAAGCCGTGCGAGTCGTAACCGACGTAGACCAGCGTTCGGCCGTCCGGCGAGACCTCGGGATAATACGCGCCGGTGAGCACGTTGGTGACCTGCTGGAGGCGGCCGCTCTCGAGCTCGTACGCGTAGACGTTGGCGACGCCGCTGCGATCGGAGCTGAAATACAGCGTTCTGCCGTCGGCCGACCAAGACGGCTGCTGATCGATGGCGCGATCCTGGAACAGCTCGACGAACTCGCCGCTCTCGAGCTCGACGACGCGCAGGTTCCGGTAACCGCCGGTGCGCCACACGCCGTACGCGAGGCGCTTGCCGTCGGGCGAGAAGCGCGGCGTGAAGGCCTGCTCGTAGCGCACGCTGGGCACGAGCACGCGCGCATTTTCGAGCTGCCCGTCCTCGCCGCGATCCGCGATCCGCAGCGTGGTGGTGCCGGCGCGGCTCGTGACATAGGCGATCCGGCGCCCGTCGGGGGAGACGTCGGGGCTCCGAG
>JALYWZ010000941.1 GCA_030852505.1 Myxococcota bacterium
GTCTCGGCGAGCGCGCGCCGCGACGTCGAGGCGTCGACCTCGGCGCTGGCCTGGTCGATGGCGGCGTGCGTGTTGGCGCGGACCGCGACGGCCTGGGTCAGACCACCGCGCGCCACGCTGAGCGCGGAGGCCGCGGTCTTCTCGGTGACGGCGAGCGCTGTCTGAGCAGAGCGCAACTGCGCCGCAGCGGCGGCCACGTCGGCGCTCGCCGAGTCGACCCGCACGCGGTACTCACGGTCGTCGAGCTCGACCAGGACGTCGCCAGCCTTCACGCGCTGGTTGTCGCGGACGAGCACGCGCTGAACCTGCCCTGCGACGCGCGCCGAGACGTTGGCGACGTGACCTTCGACCTGGGCGTCGTCCGTCGACTCCTTGTTCAGGCCGTAGGCGTGGGCAGCGCCTGCGGTGAGCGCGGCCACGGCTATCAGCACGGGCAGGACGATCAGCGCGCGGCGCGGTTTGGCCTTGGCGACAACGGCGGACTGAGTGGTTTCGGGGCTGGATGCGGTGAGGGGATCGAGAACGCTGGCGGCCATTGAGAGATGCTCCTGGTCCACGCCCAAGCATCGGACGTGCCGCGCGGGCGATCTGGCGAAATCCAATGAATTCCGATCGTTAGATGTCAATACTTTCTGTCGGAATAATCCAAACTTCGCCTGGACTAGTAATCGGAATACTCCAAACTGAACGGCTCATGGACTTGGATCCAAACCAAAACCCAACCGGATCCAATGGATTCGGCCCCCAGCGAGTCCGGGCGCTGCGCGGAGAGCTGACCCGCGCTGCGTTCGCGCGGCGCGTCGGTGTCACGCCGCAAACGGTTTACCGCTGGGAGCTCGCCGACGGTGCCCGCGAAGCCCGCCGTCCGCGCGGCGCCGAGCTCGAACGCCTCGAACGGCTGGAGCGCGGCTCGGAGCCGGCCCCCCCTCCGCCGCCGGATGGAGACAGGTCCCAGAACGCTTGGGTCGACGACGACGTGCTGCGCGTGCTGCCGTCGCTCGAGCGTGTCGTGTCGGGCGACGCGCGCCGCGGCCACACCGAGCTTTTGTCGCTGCTCGCTTCCTCGCACAAGCTGTCGCCGAACGCGCGGGCCACGGCGTGCTTCGGCATCGCGTTGTTCGAGCTCACGCTGCGGGCCAACGCGCGCGCCGCTCTGCTCGCGATCTCACCCGCGCTGAGCGACGCCGAAGAGCGGCGGCTGAGCCCGGCGGTGGCGACCAAGGTCTACGCTGTCGCCGCGCTGATCCACGCGCAGCCCGATGCCATGCTGTTCGACATCGGTCGCGTGCACGGCTACAGCGCGCGCGTCGCGCCATCCGCAGCCGAGGATCACGAGGCCGCCGCCGTTTCGTGCATCGCAGAGCTGTGCTCGGCGATGCAGGTGGGGGACAACGAGCTGCTCGAACGCGGCTTTCGGCGCCTGGCCGAGGCGCGCTGGCACGGCTTACCGCCGCTGCTCGCGATCCACGTCGACGAGTTCATGACCGTGCGCTCGGTGTTCAGCGGCGAGCCAGCCGGCTCGATCGAGACCTACGAGGCGCTCGCTGCGCGAGCCGAGAGCGCGGGCTACGCCATGGTGCTCGCCCGCTGTCTGGCGCGCACCGCGCTCGGTCGGCTCGATAGCCTCGCCGATCCGGAGGCCGTGCTCGCGCTCGTGCGGCGCGCCAAGGCGGTTTCGAGCGGCGCACAGCTCGGTCCCGGCTTCCATCGGCTGCACGCGCTCAAGGCGGAGATCGAGGCGCTGATTCGGCTCGGGCGGATCGACGAGGCGTTATTGGCTCGCGACGAGCTCGAGCGCTGGTGGGAGGAGACCGGGATGCCACCGCTCGCCGTCGCCGCGGTCGAGACGCGGTTGCTCCAGATCACCGGGAAGAGCGAAGCGCTCGAGGCCCTGGCGGCGCGCGTGCGCGGTTGCGAGATCCCGTCCATGCGTCCGATCTGCGAGGCGTACGCGAGCTACGCCGAGGCCATGGTGCTCTTGATCCGCTCGGATCAGCCGGCGCGGACCATCGCCGCCTTCGAGAAGGCCGAAAAGCTCGCCGAACGCTGGCCGTACCTGTTGCGAGAGGTGACGCTGCACCGAGTCACGGCCCACGCCGTGGCCGGCGAAGCCGACGCCGGGCGTGCGGCGCTCAGGCGCGCCCAGCGCGTGCTCGATCGCTTGCCCTCGACCTGGGCGAGCGCGCTGTTGCGACGGCTCGAGGGCGGCCTCCTCGCGTCGAGCGGGCTGTGGACGGAAGCGCGCGTGCAGCTCGAGGCGGCGATCGCGGCCTTCGAGCTCGCGCACGACACCTGCGACGCGGTCGTCACGCGCTACGTGTTGGTAGCGCTCGCCGACACGTGCGAGGTGCCGAACCCCGAAGGCCTTGCCGAAGCGCGCAACGCCGTCGAAGCGCTCGGCATCCATCCGCCGCGTGGGCTCGAGGTGGGCATCGCGCGCTTTCGAGCGGCCGCGCGACCCGCGCGCGTTCCGAGCGAGGGTCCGCCGCTCGAACCGTCGCGGCTGCTGGTTTCGATCCAGCGGCTGTCGGTGCGCGGCGCCGCGCCCGTGCTG
>JALYWZ010000942.1 GCA_030852505.1 Myxococcota bacterium
TCAACGAGGCGGCCGCCGTCGAGGCGCTGTGCGTCGCGGGAGGGCTCGGCGCGCTGGGCGTCGCGGCGGATTGGCTGATGGCGATCGCGCTGCTGTCGCAGACCAGCTATCCGGCGGCGAGCATCACCGTGTTCCTGCTCTCCACGCTGGTGCTCGGCGTGACTTGCCTCGATCTGACGCGGCTCCAACACCGCTGGATGTTCGAGCGCATCCGCCTGACCGGCGGCTTCGTGGAGCGGCTGATGGGTTACCGCACACGGCTGGTGCAGGAGCCGCGCGCTCGCTTCCACGACGCCGAAGATCGCGAGCTCGAAGCCTATTTCGCGAGCTCGCGCAAGCTCGACCGGCGGCGCGTCGCCTACGGGGCGTTACCGCGGCTCTTGCCGATCGCGGGCATCGTGCTGCTGGTGCCGCTGTCGGTGGGCACGGCGTCCGGCGGGCTCGGCGCGCTCGTGCTCACCTTGGTGGCGATCCTGACCGGCGCCTCGGCGCTGTCGCGGCTCTGGGACCTGTTCGGGCTGTCGGCCTCGGCGACGCTGGCCTGGCGTTCCGCGTCGGCGCTGTTCCACGCCTCGCAGCTCGACCCGCCCACGCCGCACCTGTATTTTCAGGACACGGTCGCGCAAACACGCGGGTTCGGCGACGTGCTGCTCGAGGCGCGCGAGCTCAGCTTCCGCTACCCGAACCGGCCGCGACCGGCGCTCGCCGGCGTGAACCTGCGGCTCGAGCGCGGCGACCGCGTGCTGATCCAGGGGCCTTCGGGCCGCGGTAAATCGACGCTGCTCGCGATTCTGTCCGGGCTGCGTGCGCCGGAGTCGGGGCTGCTCCTGGTGCGCGGGCTCGATCGCCACGTGCTCACGCCGGGGCAGTGGCAAGCGACGGTAGCCGCCGTGCCGCAGTTCCACGAAAATCACGTGTTCACGAACAGCCTGGCCTTCAACCTGCTGCTCGGCAGAAGCTGGCCGCCGAGCGCGCAAGACCTCGAGGATGCGCGCCTGATCTGCGAAGAGCTCGGCCTCGGGCCGCTGCTCGCGCGCATGCCGGGCGGCCTGTTCGAGCCCGTCGGCGAGACCGGCTGGCAGCTCTCGCACGGGGAGCGCAGCCGCGTGTTCATCGCTCGCGCGCTACTGCAACGCGCCGAGCTCACGGTCCTGGACGAGAGCTTCGGCTCGCTGGATCCGGAGACGTTGCAGCAGGTGATCCCCTGCGTGGGGCGAAGGGCCGGAACTCTGGTGGTGTTCGCGCATTTGTAGCCGCGGAGGCAGCCCACCTACACCTCGGGAACTCGAGCACGGACGCTCGTCGCGGCCTCTGTACTCCCGGGAGGACTTGAACCTCCATTCCCGGGCTGAAAGGCCCGGTGTCCTGACCCTTAGACGACGAGAGCACGGCGATGATGCCCGCGCCCGAGCGCAAGTCAAATCGGCAGATTCGGCGGCGCGTTCCCCGCGACCCGGTCTTGGGTTCCAGCGGCGGTCGGAGCTAAGCTAGCCGCCGACCTTGGGCGACGACACTCTGGTCCCCGGCCGAGTCATCTCGGGACGCTTCCGGCTGCAGCACATGCTCGGCCGCGGCGGTATGGGCAGCGTTTGGGAGGCGTACCACCTCGCGCTCGAGACCGAGATCGCGATCAAGTTCCTCGATCCGCAGCTCTCGAGCCGCACCGACATCCGCTCGCGCTTCGCGCAGGAGGCCACGGCGGCGGCGAGGATCAAGAGCCCCCACGTGGTCGGCATCCTCGACTACGGGTTCACCGAAGACGACCGCGGCTTCATCGCGATGGAGCTCTTGAAGGGCGAGGACCTCGCGCAGCGCATCGATCGGCTCGGGGGGCTGACGCCGCCGGAAGCGGCCGAGATCGTCTCGCAAGCCTGCCGCGGGCTCACCAAGGCGCACCAGATCGGCATCGTCCACCGCGACCTCAAGCCCGAGAATCTGTTCGTGGTCGAGGACGACGACGGCGTGCTCGTGAAGATCCTCGACTTCGGCATCGCCAAGGCCGTCGGTTTGAGCAGCGGCTCCGCGCACAAGACCGATACGGGGCAAATCCTCGGGACGCCGTTGTACATGAGCCCCGAGCAGGCGCTCGGACGGTCCATCGACTCGCGCTCGGACCTGTACTCGCTGACGGTGGTCGCGTACCGGGCCCTCGCGGGCCGCCCGCCGTTCGTGTGCGACGCCGTCGGCGAGCTGATCGTGGCGGTCAGCACGTTGCTCGCCCCTCCGCCCTCGACCTTCAACCCCACGCTGCCGGCTTCGCTCGACGCCTGGTTTGCCGGGATGCTGTCGAAGGATCCGAACGCGCGCTCGTGCCAGACCGCACGCGAGCTCGCCGAGTCTTTCGAGGCGGCCTGCCGGAGCTCACCCACGTCCGCCGCGCGCGCCTCGAGCAGCAACCCGCGCGTGCTCGCGAACGCCTACACGCCCACGGTCCCCGAAACGCCGAGCGAGGGAGTTTCTTCGCCCGCTGTCCACCGCACCGAGGCCGGCGTGACCGCGGGTGTGGCGCCGACCACGCCCGTCGGCGAGATCACCGATCGCACGACGCTGC
>JALYWZ010000254.1 GCA_030852505.1 Myxococcota bacterium
CGACACGGGCAAGTCGCGCTGGCTGCTCGAAGGCACGAGCGTTCCTCCCGAGCTCGCGGCCGCGATCCCGTTCGTCTCGAACTCCGCCGACGACTATCCCTGGTACGGCGCGTTCCTGGTCGCCAAGTTCCAGGCTCCTGCCCCGCCCCACCCGCGTCCCGAGCCGGTGCTCGCTCTGGACGCCGAGTCCAGCGACGGCGACGGCCGCCGCCTCGAGCTCTCGTTCACGGCAGGCGATCCGGACGCCCTCGCCGTGTCGCTCGGGTTCCCCGTGGCGGCGCGGGTGCGGGTGCGCGTCGACGGCGAGCCCGCGGCGTTGCTCGATGTCGGCAGCCGCAGTGTGCTCGGCGTGGTCTCGCCGGGACGGCGTCGGGTACGGCTCTCCGTGCGCACGGCGGACCGCTCCCCGCTGCGGGTCCGGATCGCGGAGATTGCCTCGGGGCTGCCGCCGAGCGCGAAGCCCTACGCGGCACTCCGCGACGGGCTGTCGACCGCGTCGCAGACCGGCGACATCCTGGCCGTGAGCCGCGACCTCAGCTTCTGAATCAGAGCGCCGGCAGCTCGGAGCGGCAGCTCCAGCAGGTCTCGAAGTTCGGAGGGTTTTCGGCCTGGCAGCGCGGACACGGTCGATCTTCCCCCACGACCTCTTGGCGGAGCAGCGCGTCGAACTCGAGACTTATCGCGCGCGCTTGCTCGAAATCCTTCGGCTCGAGCACGCAGACTTCGGGCGGCACGATCGCGAGCAGCTCCGTGCCCTGCAGGTCCGCGTTGCGCACGAAGGTATCGATGCCCTGGCGCTCGAGGTGCTCCACCAGCATCTGCGCCTCGGTCAGGTTCTTGGCTCGATACACCGGGATCATCGCTGCCGGGGACGATACCACGCTCGGCGCGCGCGAACGCGGGGAACGGACACACAGAACACCGCTCCCCGCGCCACGCGGAGGCTCACAGCGTGTAGAGGAACGCGAGCAGATCGCTCTTTTCTTGCGTCGTGAGCCGCGTCTCGAGGACCAGGTTGAAGAACTCGATCGTGTCCTCGAGCGTGAGCAAACGGCCGTCGTGGAAATACGGCGGCGAGTCCTTGATGCCGCGGAGTGGGAAGGTCTTGATCGGCCCGTCCGCGCTCGCCATGATCCCGTTGATCAGCTGCGGCTCGTAGAAGCGCTCGACCTCGAGATCGTGCATCGTGAGGTCGGTGTAGAACGGCGGCTCGTGGCACTCCGAGCAGCGCGCAGCGCCGAAGAACAGGTCCTGTCCGCGGAGCTCCGCCGCCGTGGCTTTCTCGGGGTCGAGCTTGCCGTCGATCCCGAGCTTGGGCGCAGGGGGGAAGTCGAGCAGCTTCTGGAATTCGGCCATCACGTGCACCTGCGAGCCGCGTTCTAGCGGGTTGATCCCCTTCTTGGTCGCGAGCACCGGATCTCCGTCGAAGTAGGCGGCGCGCTGCTCGAACTCCGTGAAGTCCTCGACGCTCATCAGTGCACGCTGCGAGCCGAACAGGCGCTGGATGTTGACCCCGCGTAACGATGGCGTATCGACCCGGTGCCGGAACTCTTGCGGGCGGATGTCACCGACCAGGTGCGTGCCGGCGTTGGTATGCCCGTTGGCGTGACAGTCGAAGCACGCGACGCCGAGGCTCGGCCGCTCCGAGCGCCGATCGTCGATCAGGTTGAACTGCTGCTGAGCGAACGGCGTGACCAGCAGGCGCAGTCCGTCGAGCTGCTTCGGGTTCAGGATGCACTTGAACAGCTCGTAGAAGTTGTCCTGCGTGACGAGCTGCCCCTGAGAGACGTCCCCGAGATCCTTCCTCGTCGTGAGGAAGATCGGCGCGGGAAACTCCGGCAGGAAATGGTCCGGCAGGTCGAACTCGAGATCGAAGCGGTTCAGATCGCGCCCCGTCTGGGCGAGCACCTCCTCGATGTGGAAGTGCGGGAACAGCATGCCGCCTTCCGGCTGCTTGGGGTGCGGTAGGGGTAAAAATCCCAGCGGGAATAGCCCCTCTTCCCGGATCTGTTCGGGGTCGGTGATGGACAAGAGGTCCCAGCTCGCGCCGTCGGGCAGGCGCACGCGAACCCCGCGTTGCACGGGCTTGCCTCGCGTCATCGTCACCTCCGAAGGATCGTCGGAGAGGTCGTAGCGAGCCTCGAGCAGCGCGAGCTGGCGTTCCATCGCTACCGGCTTCTCTTCGATCTTGGCGGCCATCAGCGCGCCGAAGTCGACGTGTTGATCGCCGCCGCCGTTCATGTCGCCACAGGTTGCGGCCGGTGGCGGAGAATTGGGCGGAGAATCCGGGTACGGATTCTCCGGTGACGTCACCTCTCCCGTCAGCGGTTGGTCGCTCGTTCCGCCTGGTTCCTGGCTCTGACATCCGAGCGCAGCGCACACGCTCGCGATCGTGACGAACTTTCGCATGATGACCTCCGTGTCCTTCCGGCCCCCAAGGCCGCCCTGAGCGCGCGTTCGACGCGCGCGCGCGGCGCGCCGTTGCAGCGAACATGCCGCGCGGAGATCTCGACGAAGTCCCGGCGAATCGCAGCACGCGGCCGGAACACCCCGCTTCACTCCCGCCCCGCCGCGATGTTTTGCTACGCAGAAAGCCTACGACGCGCTGCGCATGCGCCGGGCCAACCGGCCGGCAGGTTGACGCACTCGGGATCCGTCGGTATCGTCCGGCCTCCGCTAGCAGGGGACCAAGGATTTCCGTGAAGCCGCGATTCGCAGCAGATTACCGAACGCTACTCTGGATTTGTGTGTTTGCCCCGGGGCTGATCGCCGTGCAGTACGCGCGGCCCGATCTGATCCCGTATCTCAGCTGGCTCACATTTTACTTCGCCGTCACGGCGTCGGTGGTGGCTCACAACCACAACCACTGCCCGACTTTCGCGAGCAAGCGCATGAACTTCTGGTTCGCGAGCTGGCTCTCGTTCCTCTACGGCTACCCGACGTTCGCTTGGATCCCGACTCACAACCTGAACCACCACAAGCACGTCAACAAGGCCGGCGACGCGACCATCACCTGGCGCTTCACCAACCGTCACAACTTCCTGGTCGCCTCGACCTACTTCTTCGTGTCGGCCTACTTCCAGAGCGGCCCGATCGATCAGTTCGTCAAGCGCGCGAAGGCCTCGAACCCGGCGCTCCACGCGATGATCAAGAACCAGGTGCGCGCCTACCTCGCGCTGCACCTGACGGCGCTCGGCATCGCCTTCGCGCTCCACGGCGTGAAGACCGGCCTGTACGTCTGGGCCTTGACCGTGTTGTGCCCGGCGGTGTTCTCCCTCTGGACCGTGCACCTCTTCAACTACGAGCAGCACGTCCACACGGACCCGTGGTCGAAGTACAACCACTCGCGGAACTTCGTGGGTCCGATGCTGAACTTCCTCTTGTTCAACAACGGTTATCACAGCGCCCACCACGAGCATGCCGGCTCGCACTGGAGCTTGCTGCCCGAGCTCGACGCGCCGCTCGCTCCCCACATGGATCCGTCGCTGCGCCAGAAGAGCCTGTGGTGGTACTGGGCGAAGCAGTACCTGCTCGCCCCGCTGTTCCCGAGCCTCGGCACGAAGCAGATCGGCCGCGCACCGTTCGACACCGGCTCGCCGCTCGACCTGCGCTCGGACGACGTCGACGCCGTCACCGACAACGCCGCCCGCGTCTAGCGCGGGTTGCAAGCGCGGGGCGGCACGCGCGAAACCATTGCAGCTGGCGCGCAACTCCAGCGCGGCGCAGCCGAGTAGCAGGAATGGGAAACACCATCGACTGCACTCGGATGAGTCACCTGGCGTGTCTGGAGCCCTCGCCCGACCCGGATTTCGAGAGCGCGGGTGACGATCCGCTCGAATGCCTGAGCGAGTGCGTCGGGTCACTTCGCGTGGTGACCATGGCCAACTCCGCCCTCGTGGCCCTGGGTTGCGCCGCCGTCCCACCCGCCTGCCCCATCTTCAGCGCCGCCAGCGTCGCCGTAGTCATCGGCAGCTGCTCCCTGGCCTGCGACGAGCTCTCCGACCCTCCCATCACCACCGAACCCTAGCCAACGTAGCCCGTCGCTAAGCGGAAGCCCTAGCGCAGTACCGCGTGGAAGGCGCCGCCCCGCGCCACCGTCGAGAAACGCGAGCGCGCAGAGCCTTTGCGCGACTCACTCAAGCCCTCCTGAGGAGCCCCCGGCACACGCTGCTCGGGAGTGGGAGGGGACCCACGATCAAGCGGACGCGTCAGACAAGTAACCTTGCGGGCGCTAGCCCGCCCTACGGAGTGGAAGTCATGCAGGCGCAGCAGCCCGTGGGGAGGGCCTCGCTCCCAAGCAGCGGTGCCGCGGGCGACGAGCCTTACCCGGGTGCCGGCTTGGGCGTGCCGAAGATGCTCGCCGGGCGCTTCTTTTCGGTGCGATCTTTCCCGCGCTTCTCGGCCCAGGTCGGGATCACGAGGCGCTGGCGCATCGGAAGCTCCCGACCCGCGAGCACCGACTCGATCTCCGTGGAGTCGAGCGTCTCGCGCTCGAGCAGCGCGGTCGCCAGGCGGTCGAGCCCGTCGCGGTTGTCCGACAGCACCTTGCGGGCGACCGTGTATTGCCCCTCGACGATGCTGCGCACTTCCTGATCGATTTCGCGCGCGGTCTCTTCCGAATAGTCCTCGCGGCGCGAGGTCATCTCGCGGCCGAGGAACACGCTCTCTTCGTTCTCGCCGTACGCCACGGGGCCGAGCTTGGCGCTCATGCCGAGCTCGCAGACCATGGCGCGGGCAAGCCGTGTGGCGCGCTTGATGTCGTCCTGTGCGCCGGTCGTGATCTCGCCGAACACGAGCTCTTCCGCGACGCGGCCGCCGAGGGCCATCGCCACGCGAGCGAGCGTCTGCTGGCGCGTCATCAGATGGCGGTCTTCCGTGGGCAAAAACATGGTCACGCCCAGCGCGGCGCCGCGGGGAATGATCGACACCTTGTGCACGGCGTCGTTGCCCTCGACCAGCTTGCCGACGATGGTGTGCCCCGCTTCGTGCCAGGCCGCCGTGCGTCGCTCCTCGTCGCTCATGACCATCGAGCGGCGCTCGCTGCCCATCAGCACCTTGTCCTTGGCGAGCTCGAAGTCCTCCATCGCGACCGCGTCCTTGTCTTGACGCGCGGCCAGGAGCGCCGCCTCGTTGACCAGGTTCTCGAGATCCGCGCCGACGAAGCCGGGGGTACCGGCAGCCATCACGCTCAGATCCACGTCGGCGGCGAGCGGCACCTTCTTGGTGTGCACGGCCAGGATGCCTTCACGCCCGCGGATGTCGGGGCGCGGCACCGTGATCCGGCGGTCGAAGCGACCGGGGCGCAAGATCGCGGGATCCAACACGTCGGGACGGTTGGTCGCGGCGATGATGATCACGCCTTCGTTCGACTCGAAGCCGTCCATCTCCACCAGGAGCTGGTTCAGGGTCTGCTCGCGCTCGTCGTGACCGCCGCCGAGGCCCGCGCCACGATGGCGACCGACCGCGTCGATCTCGTCGATGAAGATGATGCAGGGCGCGTGCTTCTTGCCCTGTTCGAACAGGTCGCGCACTCGGCTCGCGCCGACCCCCACGAACATTTCCACGAAATCCGAGCCGGAAATGCTGAAGAACGGCACCCCCGCCTCGCCGGCGATGGCGCGCGCGAGCAGCGTCTTGCCCGTGCCGGGCGGACCCATCATCAACACGCCCTTCGGGATGCGACCGCCGAGGCGCTGGAACTTCTTCGGGTCCTTGAGGAAGGCGATGATCTCCTCGACCTCGTCCTTGGCCTCGTCGATGCCGGCGACGTCCGCGAAGGTGACCTTGTTCTGCGACTCGCTGAGCAGCCGCGCTCGGCTCTTGCCGAAGCTCATGGCCTTGCCGCCGCCCGCCTGGAGCTGGCGCATGAACAGGTAGAACATCACGATCACGAACAGCATCGGCAGCAGGATCGTGAGCACCGGCGTCAGGAACGAGCCGCCGTCGTCCTTCTGGAACGTGACGCGGACGTTGTTCTTGAGCAGATCCTCCGGGTTGGCCTCGGGCGGACCCACGGTGCGACCGCGCTCGAGCTGACCCTTGGCACCCGGGTTCTTGATGACGAAGGTGTACTCGCGGTCCTTGATCTCGACTTCGTCAACGTGCCGCTGTTCCCGCGGTGCCTTCACGAGAGCCATGAAGTCCGTGTAGGGAATGTCGGCGCGCTGTGGCCCGTCGGCGTCGTTCAAGAAGCGCCAAATAGCCAGGAACGCGAAGATCAGGACGACCCAGAGAAGAAGGGTCTTGTGCGGTTGCTTCACCCTGTTGACCTCAGTAATCGAGTCAGAAGCTCGGTTTCGGAATCATGCCACCGTTCCCCCCCATCGTCGATGGGGGGTAGGCTGCGAGTTTTCCTGGGCGGCGAAAAATATCGAGTGTGACGCGGGGCCATGCCGCCACACTCGGGTAGCCTGGCCCCACGCTGCGAGGAATCCGCACAGCCAGGGTTTCAACGACGATACGGAGCGGTTTGCGTCCGGGTTTCGGAGGCCTCGATTTGGATGCTCCCGCTCGCTGGATCGAAGCGCAGCTCGCGACCACCGCGGAGTCGCACCCGACCGCGCGTGGATTTTCGGGAGAGTAGCTCGAGGAGTTGATTCCTTTGCGCACGGCCGAGCGTGAGCTCACCAAAACCGCCCGATCGGAGGGGCTCCGCAGCGAGCTCGTCCGCGAGCGCCGTCAGGTGCTCGACGATCTTCGGTGAAAGCTCGACCAGCAAGGGCAGGAGCTCGTGTCGCACCCGCGAGCGGAGAAAGCGCGCATCTCGATTGGAGGGATCGTCGGCGAACTCGACACCATGCCGCTCGAGGTGCAGGAGCACGTCCGCGCGCCGTGCGCGGATCAAGGGGCGGAGGCGAGCGCCGTCGCGCGCCGGCAACACCGACAACGCCGCAGGAGCCGCGCCGCGCAACAGGCGGATC
>JALYWZ010000943.1 GCA_030852505.1 Myxococcota bacterium
GCGTCACGCCGCCGCCGCCGGTGCCGTCGCGCGGCGTCGAGGTGCACGACGGGTTCTACTTCAGGGCGGGTCTCGGCCTCGGCGGGCTCATCGGCAAGCTCACACCGGACGTGGAGGACTCCCTCGATATCTCGGTCGGCGGCTTCTCGTTCCTGAGCGAGCTCGCCTTTGGCGGCACCGTCGGCTCTGGCGTCGTGATTGGCGGCGGCATCTACACGGCCAACACCCAGAAGACGACCTACGAGGTCGATGCCGCCGGGGCCACCGTCAGCTTCGACGGCGGTTCGACGACCGTCGGCGTGTTGGGCCCTTTCGTGGACGTCTACCCGAACCCCGAAATGGGCCTCCATTTTGGCGGAGCGCTCGGGTTCGGCGTGATCACGGCGGAAGAGGGTGACGAGGACGACGACGGGTTCGCCTTCCCGCCCACGAAGTACGCCGGCGGGGGCTTCGGCCTGATGCTCCAGGGCGGCTACGAAGTGTTCGTGGCCGACCAATGGAGCATCGGTGGCGCGGCCCGGCTGCTCTACGCGCACGCCACCTTGAAGGCCGACGACGACGGCTACGAAGACGTGAAGGCCGGCGTGTTCGTCCCCGGCGCCCTATTCACCGTCACCTACCACTGAGCCGTCAGGCGGCTTTCGGCTTCTCCCGCCGCTGCTGCGACGGCAAAGCGTCGAGCGTGGCCTTGTGCACGGCGGTGTGGAGCTCCGGGTTCGCGACCAGCGCATCGCGGGCTCGGTCGCGGCCCTGGCCGATCGCCTTACCGCCGAACGACAGGTGCGAGCCGCTCTTCTCGAGCACGCCTGCCGCCAACGCCGTTTCCACCAGGTCGGCTCCGGCGTCGATGCCCGTGCCCCAGCGGATGTCGAACTCCGCCTCGGTGAAAGGCGGAGCGACCTTGTTCTTCACCACCTTGACCTTGGTTCGGTTGCCCACGGCGCTCTCGCCGACGTTGATCTTGGCGAGCCGCCGTACGTCGAGCCGGACGCTGGCGTAGAACTTGAGCGCGTTGCCGCCGGTCGTCGTCTCGGGGTTGCCGAACACGACGCCGATCTTCTGGCGCAGCTGATTGATGAAGGCGATCGTGGTGTTGGTCTTGCTGGCGATGGCGGTCAGCTTGCGGAGCGCCTGACTCATGAGCCGGGCTTGGAGACCCATGTGCGAGTCGCCCATGTCGCCCTCGATTTCCGCCTTGGGCACCAAAGCCGCCACGGAATCGATCACCACCAGGTCCACCGCACCCGAGCGGGTGAGGAGCTCGGCGATCTCGAGCGCCTGCTCTCCGCAGTCGGGCTGTGAGACGAGCAGCTTGCCGATATCGACGCCGATCCCGCGCGCATAGCGCAGGTCGAAGGCGTGCTCGGCGTCGATGAAAGCGGCAATGCCGCCGGCCGCTTGGGCCTGGGCGATGGCGTGGAGGAGCAGCGTGGTTTTACCACTGGATTCCGGCCCGAAGACCTCGACGATACGGCCGCGAGGCAAGCCGCCGACGCCGAGGGCTTCGTCGAGCGCCAGTGATCCGGTCGGGATCACGGCGATCGGTTCGAGCGCTCGCTCGCCCAGGCGCATGATGGCGCCCTGCCCGTAGGCCTTTTCGATGTTCGTGACGGCCTCTCGGACCGCCTCCTGCCGTTTGCGTTGATCGTCGCGCATGACTCCGTTCGTTCCTTTCGCTGCTCGGTGCAGTCGGGAACGCGGATCGCAGGGGGCGTGCCGCCCGGAAAAGCCCGCAAAACACGGGACGCGCGCGTGGCGGCCAGCGGCGTGGCGAGCCGCCCGCCGGGGTGATGCTTACACCGGGCCGGTGTTGTCGTTGGCTACCGCAGCGCCGTCCTGACGGCGCTTGGCGTCCATCACCAGGAACGGCAGCAGCAGGACTCCACCCGGGGCCACGACGACCGCCGTCCAGAGAAGAGCTCGAAGCACTGTTGCCATGGTTGGCAATACATAAGTGCATCGTGCGTGCCAGCAAGCGGTTGACGGAATATTTGCGTGCTGCTTTCGAGCGCCGGGCACCTCGACCGTGACTTTCGTGTCATGCTGGCGCCGGCAAACGCCATGTGCGGGACACGGCGGCTCAACTGGAGACAAGCAATCGCTCAGCCGCGAGCGTTGTGCTTTCTGCTCCTGCTGCCGGCGGTGACGGGATGCGTTGCAGCCGCGGCGGGCGCGGGCGCAGCGGTTGCGTTCGGTGGTGCGGCGGCGCTGACGTCGTCTTGTTACGACCGGGTCTCGCTGCGGCTCACCGACGCCGTATCCGGGCAACTCACCTGCGCCGCCCGAGTGACTGCGGTCGACGCGGGAGGCAGCGAGCTGGTCTTTCGGTCCTGCTATCACGCGGCGGTGCCGCGCGGAAAATGGACGGTCCGCGCCGAGCTTCCGGGTTACGCCACCGCGACGACGCCGCTGATCGTTCCAGACGAGTCGCACTGCGACCCTGCCGTGCAGTCGATCGAGCTCACGATCGCTCCGGCTGGATATCGACCGCCGCAACCCGCGCCCCCGCCGGCGTCCGCGCCGAGCCCAGCCATTTCAGCGACACCACCC
>JALYWZ010000944.1 GCA_030852505.1 Myxococcota bacterium
GATCGGCGGAGGCGGCTTCGCGATGGTGCTCCGCGCTCGCGCCGCCGAGCCGGAGATCTTGGACTTTCGCGAGACGGCGCCCGCGGCGGTCGACAGCGCGGCGCTCGCGAATCGCCCGCTGCCCTGGGAATCGCGCGGCAAGCTGACCGGTGTGCCCGGTGAGCCGCAGGGCTTGTTCGACATGGTGCGCCGCTACGGCAAGCGCCCCTGGGCGGAGCTCGTGGGCACGGCCCAGCGCATCGCGAGCCGCGGCTATCCCGTGAGCGCGTTCATCGCCGAGGCGCTCGCCGAAAAGAGCGCGGCCGAGCTCAAGAAGGAGCCGAGCATCGCCGCGCTGTTCTTCCCCGGCGGCAAGCCAGCGATCGCCGGGCGCTTGATCAGAAATCCGAAGCTCGCCGCCACGCTGAAGCGCCTCGGCGCCGAAGGCCCGGGCGCGATCTACGACGGCGTGATCGCGCAGGAGATCGTGAGCACCGCGGCGAGCGCAGGCGGCACTCTGAGCCTCGACGACTTGAAGCGCTACAAGGTCTACGATCGCAAGCCGCTCCGCGTTCGTTTCGGCGACTACACCGTGTTCACGATGCCGCCCCCCTCGGCCGGCGGGATCTTGCTGGCGCAGACGCTGGGCATGTTCACGCCGACCGAGCTCGAGGGATACGGTTGGGGAACGGGCGCCTTCAGCCACATCCTGGCAGAGGCGTTCCGCGCTTCTTTCGCGGACCGCTTCCGCTACGTGGGAGACCCGGATTTCGTACCCGTGGACACGGCCAAGTTGCTCGAGCCCGCGCGGCTCGCGAGGGTGAAGAAGCAGCTCAGCATGGACCGCACCCACCGGGTGCAGCGCTTCACGAGCGAAGAGCACGGCACTCACCACATGGTGTTCGTGGACTCGGAAGGCATGGTCGTCTCGCTCACCACGACCGTGAACCGCTCGTTCGGTGCCAAGCTCGTGACCCCGAGCTCCGGCATCTTCTTGAACGACGAGCTCGACGACTTCGACAAGCCGTCGGAGTACGCGCGTCTCGGCATCACCAACGGCGCGAACCTGCCCCGCCCCGGCGCGCGGCCGACCTCGAGCATGACGCCCACGATCGTGCTCCGTGACGGCCGGCCCGTGCTCGCGATCGGAGGCTCCGGCGGCATGACCATCTCCACCAACGTCGCGCAGCTCTTGATCGGGCGTCTGGTGTTCGAGCGCACACCCGAAGAGCTGGTCAAGCAGCCGCGCTTCCTGGTGAGCACGCGCAACGCAACGCTGTACCTCGAGCAGGCCGCCGCCCCCGCGCTCAGCGCCGACCTCGCCCGTCGCGGCGAGCTCGTCGAGCTCACCAACTTCGCTACCGGCGTACAGATCGTGAGCGGCGAGCCCGGCACCCTCGAAGCCGCCGCCGACCCCCGCAAACACGGCAGCGCGCAGCTCCGCTAATTCATCGATCAATCAACAAACAGGAAGGCGGTAAGACAGGAAGGGATTTTTCTCTAAGCGGTACAGGCCCGCTCGGAGGCCAGCACCCGAGCGGCCGCACGGGTTCGAGCCGAACGCACCGCTCCCGTCTTCCCCCAAGAAAATTGTCTTCCCGTCTTCCTGTTGCATCCCCGCCCAGCGACGACCCACGACGTCAACTCCGACGAGCCGTGACGACGTACCCCGCGACGGGCTTGCCCGCTTCGCGACGCAACACGCCTTCACCGAGCTTCAAGAGCTCCAGGTTTGCGGCGTCCAGAACGCGGCGCAGATGTCGCTCCGAGTGACTGTAACGTCCGTGGGAGTTCAGGACGAAGCCGAGCTCGCCGGCTGCGTCGTCGGTGGCCCGCTCGACGCTGACGATCAACAGCCCGCCCGGGCAGAGCGCGCGGGACGAGCCCGCGATCACGGGTAGCAGATCTCCGAAGTAGATCAGGGTGTCGGCCGAAACGATCAGATCGAAGCGCGCGCTCTGCGTGTCGAGATAGGCGCTGAGCTCCGAGTGAACCAGCTCGTCGTAGAGCCGGCGCTTGCGTGCACGCGCGAGCATCTTGCTCGAGAGGTCGACGCCCGTGATGCGCGAGACGTACGGCTCTATCAACGGGCCGCACAGGCCGGTACCGCAGCCAGCGTCGAGCGTGACCAGCGCCTTTGCCGGGGGCCCCGCGGCCTCCGCCAGTGCGTCGCGGACCAGCTCGGGGGCGCGGTATTCGAGCTTCGCGAGCTTGACGTCGAAGCTGCTCGCGAAGTTATCGAACACGAGCTCGACGTAGTCGTCCGAGGCCCGGGCCGGCACGCTCTCGCCCGAATTTGCGGCCAGCATGTGCGCGGCCACGACGTTGCCCGGATCTTCTTCTAGCCAGGTTCGGTACACCGAGGCGGCTTCGTTCCTACGGCCCAGCGCCGCGAGAGCGACGCCCAGCTGGCGGCGCGCTTCGGGATGGCTCGGGAGCTGCTCGAGCGCGGCTCGGAAATGCTCGAGCGCTTCTTCGATGCGACCGATGATACCGAGCAGGTTGGCGAGGTTGTTGTGCGTATCGATGTGCTTCGGGCTGAGCTCGAGCGCGCGGCGGTAAGCGGCCT
>JALYWZ010000945.1 GCA_030852505.1 Myxococcota bacterium
GCCCGCGCCGGTCTCGAGCCGCATCTCCGAGCTCTGCAGCGGGCCGGCGAGCACGAACGCGGTGCCGAGCACCGGGTGGCCGGCGAAGGGCAGCTCCTGTCGCGGCGTGAAGATGCGGAGCCGGGCGTGACCACCGCGCTCGGGCGGCAGCACGAACACCGTCTCGGACAGGTTCATTTCGCGGGCGATGGCTTGCTGCGTTTCGGTCGACAACCCGCGGCCGTCGGTGAACACGGCCAGCGGGTTACCCGTCAGCGGGCGATCGGTGAACACGTCACACAGGACGTAACGAAAGGTTCGCATCGCGGTCTCGATCAGAGCGGAGCGCGGAAGCCATACACGAACACGTCCCGTTCGGTCTGTGCGCCGTCGGGCATCAGTACTTGCACCACGTAGAGCTTGCTGCCGATGGTCACGAGCAAGCCGCTGGTCTGGCGCCCGCCCGAGCAGCCCGCCTTGAACTCCATCGAACGGCGCTCGGGCCGCTCGATCAGCCCTTTCAGCACCAGCTTCTTCATGCAATCGCCGAGCACGCCCTGGGCGACCAGCAGATCCTTCTTGCCGGGCGGAGGCGCGGGGAGCACGCGCACGGAGTAAGAAACGGCGCCGACGCTCGCGCTGTACGTCTTTTCCCCGGCAGCTTCTTTGGACTCGACGCCCGGCGGCATGGGCACGGAGAAGCCGCTGTCTTTGGCGGTGAAGCGTTGCCAGCTGCTCGGCAGCTCGAGCGACATCTCCTTGGTGTCGATGCGCTTGCCCGCGGCGCAGGCGTCGATCTGCTTGAACTTCTTGGTGCAGCTGCCGGGCATGATGTTCACGCACTGCAGGTCCTCGGCCTTGCGCGCGCAGTCGAGCGCAGCGCGGACCTCGGCGTCGCACTCGGACGGCTTCGAGTCCCACTCCCGGCAGTTGTTGCGGCAGGCTTCGGTGGCCTCGGCCGAGCAGCGCTCCTTCACGCGGTCGCACATCTTCTGGCACAGCTCCGCGGCGCCGAGCTGCGGCTCGCTCTGGGGCGGCGGTGCTGCCTCGGTGGCTTCGGGGGCCGGGTTCTCGGACACGGGCGAGGCTGCGTCGCTGTTCGACTCGGCCGTGGGAACGGGCGTTTCGGGTGCAGACTCGTCGCTCGAAGACGCGACCTCGGGCGGCTTGGATTGGGCCGGACCGCAACCCCACAGCGTGAGCGCCGCGCAGCCGAGCGCGGCAGTCAGAGAGAGGGGGGCAGCTCGCAATGCGCCGCGAATCATGGCGCCATGCTCGCACACCTTTCAGCGGCTCGCGAGTAAGCGACGCACGTCGAGGGTGGTCCGGAGCTTTCTGGAAATGCGCTCGTGGAGCGCGGTCCCCACCTGGTGACCGGGGCAGAGCAAGAGCAGGTCCTGGGTCACCGCTGCGGCGGCGGCGCGGTCTCCGAGCAGCTCGAGCAGGATCGCGCGCTCGGACAGCGAGCGGGCGAGCACGTCGCGCGTCGCGGGGTCGAGCTCGGGGGCGCTGCGGAGCGAGGCGGCCACGGTGTCGAAGCGCGCGAACGAGCCCTCGACGCCGAGCACCCGATCCGAGCGCCCGAGCGGGTGCGGCGCGAACTCGCTGAAGAAAGCGTGCGGCACGAGGTGCGTGAACAAGCGCTCGTCCCAGTCGGTGTCGAGCTCGACGTACATCGGCCGCGTGTCGGCGAGGCCCGACAGGGCGAGCTCGCTCGGCTTGCCCGAGAGCAGCACGTCGCGCACCACCGGTAATAGCGCCGCTTCTTGATCGACGAGGTCGAGCCGCACCGAGCGCTGGCTGAGCGCGCTCGTCGGAACCACGAGCAGATCCGGCCGCGAGCCGCCGAGCGCGCGAGCCGCTTCGAGCCGCAAGAACACCGCGTCCGACTGCAGAAGCAAGAGCCCCTGCGGCGGCAGACTGAGCAGCGCTTCGTCGGTCCAGCGCTCGGTCAAGGTGTTGGCGCGGCTACTGGCCGCGTTGGCGGCGTCCTCGGCCGTGACGAAGACCAGGCTGAAGCCGTAAACCAGCAGCAAGATGCTGGCCGGTCGCGTGAGCGGCAACCGCGCGCGCGACAAGAGCTCCACCACGTAACGCAGCCCCGTGCAGGTGAGCACGGACAGCGCGGCGAGCCCGAGCGCGACGACGGCCGCGTTCGGATCGGCTTCGGTGGGGCTCTGGCTCGTCGAGAAGTCCACGGCGGTGAGCGCGACCAGGCTCAGGAGCGACAGGGTCAGCGCGAGTGAGCGGCGCTCGCGCAAGCCGCCGCCGGCGATGCCGAGCAGCGCGAGCGCGCTCCAGATCAGACCGAGCTCGGACGTCCAGGCTTGCACGGCGCGGAAACCTTCGCGGGTCGCCGCAGCACCGACGCCGCTAGCGCTTCCGACGCGCTCGGCGATGGCACCCGCCGGTGAAACCCAGAGCCCGACGGCGAGCGCGATCGGCAACAACGACACCAGCGCTGCGCCGAGCGCGGCGTGGGTCGCAAACCTTCGCGCCGCGCGCGGCCTTCCGACCAGAACCAGCAGCACGACCGAGACCAGCGCCGAGATCGCGGCAGGGCGCGAT
>JALYWZ010000946.1 GCA_030852505.1 Myxococcota bacterium
GATCGGGCTCGATTGGTCCATCATGCCCCTTGGACGGACCTCGCGATCATGGATTCACACGACCCGCAGAAAAGCTGCGGCCAGATGAGGGGATCCTTCAGGTGGCGCAGGCGTTGCTGGTTTGGCAGCGGCACAGACAGCCAAAGGGTGTGGCAACGATGGTGTATCTTCTACAGCCACAAAAGGAACTCCCCTCCTCAATACCGCCCGCGGCAACCTGCTGCAGGGCGCGCAGAACGCGCGGCTGCGCAATCTGATCGAGCAGATGTACAGACGTACAGCCACCGTCGGCTCCGGTAGCACGGCGGATGCCATACGGCACGAACTGCGCACCGGGGAGCTCCTGTCGAAGAGCGGCCACTCCATCAAGGGTCAAGAAATGATACGGGCCCTCGAACGGGCCGTCGGCGACGAGGCTCTCGATGCGGGGGATTTGCAGATCGCCAATTACTTGCGCGATGATCTTCAAAGAGCCCTTTCGGGTATGTAACACAAATGGAACCACCCGTTTCATATGAGACAAGCGTTGCACTGCTTCTGGATCGCTTTCCCGAATTCGAGTCGTCCGGAGAAAAATGGTACAGAGACATTCCGAGCGATGCGTTCGGAACGTTTTCGTTGTTTCTTCGTCGGCGCATTGAGCGCAACGATCAGGATGATCTCGTTCGGCGCGCGTTCGAGTTCTTCAATGAACTCGCCCGCACTGCGAATGACGAAGTGATCAACCTGCTAGAAACGTCTGTCTTCGAGATCCTGGTCGATCACCCACAATCTTGGCTTCTTGCCGAGCGCCACCTGAGTGATGCGGCGCTACAATCGTGGCGACGGATGCAGACTGGGGGCCTTGTGGAAAAGTGACACTCCTCGTGACCGATCAACGACGCCGGGATGCGCGGCGCTGCGAGTCGTGCGAGGGGCCCGCGGGCCTCAGGGATAGCGTCATCTTGAAAGCCGCCGGGGTCATATCTTCGAGGGTCAGCCCGAAGACGTCGCGATGCGTACCGAGTCGTTCGAATGGAGCCGATCCGGTTTCCCGGACCCCCGACGAAGCCAGTAGGCTTCGGGAGTCCGGACCATGGCCAAGAAGCGAAACAAGTACACCGAGGAGTTCAAGCGCGACGCGGTTCGCCTGATGCGGAACCGCAGCGAACGCACCGTCGCCCAGGTGGCCGACGATCTGGGCGTGCCGACGAACCAGCGTAAGTGCGCGCCGTCCCCCGTCGTGAACTCCGTTCGCGGGCGAGCTAAGCGCGGCGGGCGTCAGCTCTGTGTGAGCTGCCAGGGCAGCAGCGCTTCGCCGCGCTCGGCAGCGAGGGCTGCTTCTCGCAGATATCGCGCGGGATCGACGTTGTGGAGCTTCGCGGTCTCGACCAGCGTGTAGAAGATGGCCGCGACTTCAGTGCCGCCCTTCGACTTGGAGCCGTAGTGATTCTTGCGCCCGACGACGGGCCCGCGAATCGCGCGTTCCGTGCCGTTGTTGTCGAGAGGGACGAGCGCGTTGTTGAGTGACCCATCAGCCAAGGCGGGATGAGTTCGCGACGGCCAGGATTCATGCTGGATCGCACCACGGAGGTTGCGATTGCCGGTCGGACGAAAAATCGAGTACGAGCGCGAGGCGGTTCGCTGCCTACGCGCCGCCGAGCGCAGAGGCCTGAGCGCTGGGGATTGGGCGCGGGCTCACGGCGTCGACGGGCGCTCGCTCCACGCCTGGCAAATGAATCTCGCGCGGCGCGGGACGTCGGCGCCGCCACGACGGCGGAAAGCACGATCGAAGGCGACAGCTGCGGCCCACGCTTTGGTCGAGCTGGTACCCGCCGCGACGGTGGTAGCGCCCGGCCTTGGCCGGTACGCCCTGGTCGTGGACGGTGCGCGGGTCGAGTTCGGTGACGATGTCTCGGTCGCGACGCTGCGCCGGGTCGCGACGCTGCGCCGGGTGCTCGAGGCCCTGCGGTCGTGCTGAGCCTACCACCCACAGTGCGGGTGTTCGTGGCGGTCGAGCCGTTCGACATGCGCGGCTCGTTCGACGCCATCGCGGGCGCCGTGCGCCGCATCCGTTGAAGGGATTCTGGCCGGGCCAGCTCCAGAAAGGGGCCGGTCTGACGCAACGTCGCAGATGGAGACGCGTAAATCCCGGGTAGCTTTCCAGGCTTGCGAGCTCGCGGTGCTCGGCGCTGAGCGCGCGAGACAACTCGAAATCTCCGACGCGTGTTTTTGTCTGCACGAGCTCGCGCGCGGAGGCGTTCGCGGTCGCGCACACGACGGCGAGCGCGCACAGCAACGGGGCCAACCAGCGCAGACGGATCCGGCGAGAGAGGACGCCGAGCAGAGCTGGCACGTCGCGAAGTCTAGTCGCCTTCTCTCGAGGTGGCTAAAGAGGAAATCCGGCGGCAGAAGCGGCTCTGCGGGCTCGCATTTCACGTCGCGTGCGTCTAACGGAGCGTTGGAGGGACGGCGGCGAGCGCGGTTCTGTTGACGGCTCGCCTATGCTTGACGGAGCGGCACTGGCTTGGAGCGACGCTGCAGACGCGCCGCCGCCGCTC
>JALYWZ010000947.1 GCA_030852505.1 Myxococcota bacterium
GTCGTGCGCGTCTCGCGCGAAGGCGACGGCATCGAGGTCTGGGTCGGGCCCGAGGTCGCGGCAGAGGCGACCAGCGAGTGGATCGACGTCGAGCCCACGGTGCCTTCGACGGCGGTCGTGCGCGCGGTCGAGGCGCTGCGCGCGCGGTTCCTCGAGCTCGGGATCGAGCCGGAGTCGCATGCGGACTCGAGCACCGACCCCGCGCCGGACGAAGCACCGCTCGCCTCCGAGCACGCACCGCGCCCACCCGAAGCACCGCCTCCGAGCGAGCGCGCACCCGCAACCTCGGTGCAGCCGAGCCCGAAAGTTCCGGACTCGGGCCCGATTTCGACGCCCCCGTTGTGGCTGCGTGCCCAGGCGGCCGCGCTCTACAGCAGCGGCGGTCTCGGTCTCACCCCCGAAATCGCGCTGGGCGGGCAGCTCGGCCTCTATCGAAGCTGGTCCGTGGGAGCCGAGCTGTGGTTCCCGCCGCTGACCACGCAGGTCGAGGGCGAGGCGGGGAGTGCGCGCGTGCGCGTGCTGCTTGCCGCGCTTTCGAGCGAGTACCGCTGGCTCACGGGGCCGCTCGCTGCCGGCCTCGGGGCGGGGGTCGCCGTCACGCGCCTCGACTTCGAGGGGGCTCCAGCCACCGACTACGAGGCGCGACCGGCCGACGTCGTCGCCTGGCTACCGTTCGCCCGGGCCCTGCTGTCGCTGCAGATTTCGCGGCGTTTGCTGGTGCGGCTCGATGCCGCCGCCGGCCCGTCGTTTCCTCGCGTGGAGCTGCAATTTGCCGGGGAAAAGCTGGCCGATTGGGGGCGGCCGCTCCTCTTTGGCGGGCTCGGGTTGGAATGGGGTGTGGGCGACTGACTCGAAAACCGCCCGGGCTGCGACTAGATATGCCGACGTGACTGCGTCGTCCCTGATCCTTGCCGCCGATGTCGGCGGTACCAAGACCAACATCGCGCTCTTCGACCTCGAGCGTCCCGGTGCGCTGAGGAACCAGATCGTGCACCGCGAGAGCGTGCCGAGCACCGCTCACGCCGGCCTCGGCGAGGTGGTCGAGCGCTTCCTCGAAAGCGCGCGCCAGGTTCGCGCGGGAGCTCCGGCGGTGGCCTGCTTCGGATTGCCGGGGCCCGTGGTGCACGGCGCCTGCGAGACACCGAACCTGCCCTGGCGGGTCGTGGCCTCCGACGTGTCCCGCCGATTTTCGATCCCCGAGGTGCTGTTGCTGAACGACCTCGAAGCCACGGCGCACTCGGTCTCGGCGCTTTCGCCATCGGAGCTGGTGCGGCTCAGCGAGGCCGAGCAAGCGGAAGCCGGGCGTCCGCGCGCGCTGGTCGCCGCCGGCACGGGCCTCGGCATGGCCA
The DNA here is from genome assembly GCA_030852505.1 of Myxococcota bacterium. Lineage (GTDB taxonomy): Bacteria > Myxococcota_A > Polyangia > Polyangiales > Polyangiaceae > PMG-095. The sequence goes on from JALYWZ010000947.1 coordinate 1,350, forward strand.
TCCTCGTGCCCGACGGCTCGGGCTTCCGCCCGCTCGCGTCCGAGGGAGGGCACGTCGAGTTCGCCCCGCAAACCGAGCTCGAGCTCGAGCTGCTGCGCTTTCTGCAGCGCGATCTGGAGCACGTCAGCGTCGAGCGCGTGGTCTCCGGTCCCGGGCTGGTGCGTGTGTACGAGTTCTTCGCCGAGCGCCGAGACCCCGCCAAGAACCCAGAGCTCGCTGCGCGGATCGCCGCCGCACCCGCCGAGGCCCCGGCGCTCATCACCCAGGCCGCGTCGTCGGGCTCGTGCGCGGCCTCTGCCGCTGCGCTCGAGCTCTTCGTCAGCGTGTATGGCGCGGCCGCGGGCAACCTGGCCCTGACGGCCTATGCGACGGGCGGGATGTACGTCGCGGGCGGCATCGCGCCCAAGATCTTGCCGGTCTTGCAGCGCGGCGGCTTCTTGCGCGCGTTCAACGCCAAGGGGCGGCTCGCTTCTCTCACGCGGCGCGTGCCGGTGCACGTCGTGTTGAACGAGGAAGCGCCGCTGTTCGGCGCGGCCGCTCACGCCGCGCGCAGCCTGTCGCGTTAGCCTTCGGCTTTGGGCGGGGCGGCTGCGGGGGGCTCGGCGGGATCGCTGAACGGCTCCGAGAGCTTGGCGACCTGCTCGAACAGCGCTGGGTGCTCGACCAGCTTGCGCACGATCTTCCACAGCGCGGGATCGGCGAGCCGCGCCTGGCCGGTCTTGGCTGCCGCCTTGCCGCGCGGCGCGCGCACGATCGCCGACGGGCCCTTGGCGCGGAGCGCCGCCATCGCCGTCACGTAGCGCTTGGTCGGAAACAGCTCGCCCGCCTCCCACGCCGCCACCTCTTTGGGATCGACGTTGAGGGCGGCCGCGAGCTCCTTCGCCGTACACGACAGCTCTTTGCGGAGCTTCTGGATCTCTTCGGGCTGCACGCTGGGCCGGACGATAGCACGGGCTCGAAGCGCACAACTCGCTCGCGCGCGCGGCCGAGCAGGGGAGTATGGAGCGCGTTTTTGCCGCCGCCGCAGCGGCTTTGGGGCTCGCGTTCGCCGGGTGCACCGCGCCCGTCGAGCCGCCACCGCTGCGCACGCGGCCACAGGTTTTGGCCGAGCCCTCGTTCGAAGGGGAACTGGCCCGCTCGCCCCGATTCCGTCTGACGGCGGGCTCGGGCGAGGTGGTGTCACCGGGCG
>JALYWZ010000255.1 GCA_030852505.1 Myxococcota bacterium
CTGCCGATCCGCGCTCGAGTCGGCAGCTGGTTGACCTTGCGCGCCGCGATGCGCGTCCCGGCGAGCGGGGCGAAGGTCGTGCTGCTCGGTCCGAGCCGCTTGCCCCGCCCGCTGCCGACCGCTTTCGACGGACGACGGCTGAGCGCGCCGTTCGCGCTCGACCGTCCCGGCCGCTTCCTCGTCCAGGTGTTGGCCGAGGTAGAGGGCGGCCCACGGCCCGTGCTCGAGGCCTTGTTGTTCGCCGACGTCGCGCCGCCCGAGCATGCCGAACCCGAGCCGGCACCGGGTGAGGCCGCGGCGGACCCCGCGATGGAGCCGGCATCGGCGCTGGAGCTCATGCTGGCGCAGGCCAGAAGGGAGGAAGGCTTGCCCCGATTGCGGCGCGACGAGCGCCTCGACCGCCTGGCCCAAAGTCACGCACGGGCGATGCTCGACGCGGGCCGTATCGGGCACGATCTGGGTCGGGGGAACCCTGCGGAGCGCGCGCGTGCCGCCGGGCTCGAGCTCGCGAGCGCCGGAGAAAACGTGGCGCTCGCCCGCGACGTCGTGCTCGTCCATCGCAAGCTCTTCGCCAGCCCTTCGCATCGAGCGAACATGCTGAGCCCGAGCTTCGACGCGGTCGGCATCGGCGCGGTCCGAGACGGCTCGGGCAGGGTCTGGGCCTGTCAGCTATTCGGTCAGCACGCGCGCTGAACCGCTCCGACAGCGAGCGTACAGTGACGGTCGATCGCAGATCGCGGTTCAAATGATGCACCCATCGGGCTACGGTCCGCGGTTGTGCAAGCCTTGGAACGTCTTGGTGGTTTGAGGTGGTGGGTCCGGATGCTCGGCGCCGCGCTCGCGCTGACGCTGTTCGGTGTGCCGACGGCGCACGCGCAGTCCGGCTACTTCTATCTCGATCGCCTGCAGTACGCGGGCGCGCCCGAGGACGGCGTGAGCGTGTTTCGCCCCTACGTGCGCAAGGGCAACCGCCTGTTCGTCTCGACGGCGCTCGCCTGGTCGCACAACCCGCTGCGCAAACAAGTCGTCACCGACAATCCAACGGTCGCCGACTCCATCGACAACCCCGTGCAAGGGCAGCTGATCTCGTACACCTCGTTCGGCGCGCAGTTCGGCGGCTTGCTCACGGCGTCGGTGTCGTTGCCGCTCGCGCTGTGGACGGTGACGGGCGACGATCCGGCTTCCTACGGCGTCGGCACCGGCGGCCTCACGGACACGCGCTTCGCCGTGCACGACCTGCGGCTCGACGCGCGGCTGAAGACCTTCGAGAGCGACGAGGGCGGCACGCGCTTCGGCCTCGGTGCTGCGCTGTGGAACGAGACGGGCAACACCAACGCACTGGCTGGCGACGGCCAGATGACGGGCATGCTGTATGCCGCGGCCGAGTTCGACTTCGAGGATTTCTTCGTGTCCGGCCACATCGGCCCGCATTTCCGGCCGAGCCGCAGCATCGGCGGCGAGAACGCGAACCTCTACATCGGCAACGAGCTGCGCTGGGCTTTCGGCGTGTTTCTGCCGATGCGGGACAACCGCGTGCGGCTCGGCGGCGAGTTGTTCGGTAGCACCGGGCTCGTGAGCAAGGCCGGGCCGGAAGACAAGAACACGATCTTCAAGGGCCAGAACACTTCTCTCGAGTGGATGGCACAGCTGCGCGTCGCGCTCGCGGATCCCGACGGCGCATTTTTGAACCTGGGCGGCGGCACTCGCCTTTCGACGGGCTACGGCGCGCCGGACTTCCGCGTTCTGGTCGGCGTGGGCAGCACGCTGCCGCTCGACACGCAGCGCGCCGAGCGCAAACAACTGCGGATCGTGCCCGACGCGCGCGACTACGACCAGGACACCGACAAGGACGGCTATCCCGACGACGCCGACGCCTGCCCGACCGAGCGCGAGGACAAGCTCGGCGCGAACCCGACCGACGGTTGCCCCGAGAACGTCGACCGCGACGGCGACGGCATCCCCGACAAGAACGATCAGTGCCCGAAGGTGCCGGAAGACAAGGACGGCATCCGCGACGAGGACGGCTGCCCGGAAGACGACGCCGACGGCGATGGCATCCCGGACAAGACCGACAAGTGCCCGCTCGAAGCCGGCGTGCGCTCTGCCGATCCGGAGCTGCTCGGTTGCCCGCTCCCCGACAAGGACAACGACGGGATCCTGAACAAGGAAGATGCGTGCCCCGACGAGCCCGGACCGCGCAACGCCGATCCGCAAAAGAACGGCTGCCCGAGCCTGACCCGCGTAGTCGACGGTGAGGTCAAGCTGCTCAAGGCCATCGAGTTCCAGACCGGAAAGGCCGTGATCCTGAAGGACAGCTTCCCGATCCTCGACGAGATCGTGACGTTGATGGTGGCGCGGCCTTCTCTGCGACTCGGCCTCTACGGTCACACCGACGACCGCGGACGCCCGGCGATGAACCTGACGCTCAGCAAGTCGCGCGCAGCAGCGTGCCTCAAGTACCTGACCGAGCACGGCATCGACGCCTCGCGCGTCGAGTCCGAAGGCTTCGGTCAGACGCAGCCGATCGCCGACAACACGACCGCCGAAGGCCGCGCCAAGAACCGCCGCGTCGACTTCAAGATCCTCGGCGAGTAATCGCCGAGTCGAGCGAGTGAACGAGGCGCGCGCGGTGGGCGCCTCGTTCCGCTATCGCTCTCGGGCTCAGCTCACTTCGAGTGCGGAGGCATCTTGGCCTCCTTGAACGTGACGTGCTTGCGGGCGACGGGGTCGTACTTCTTGAGTTCGAGCTTCGCCGTCTGGGTCCGCTTGTTCTTGGTCGTGTAGTAAGTGAAGCCGCTTCCGGCGGAGGAAACGAGACGGATGTTGTCGCGCATGGCGGGCGACGGACTATCACGAGGCACGGTGGAGATCAATCGCACCGGCCACGTGGCCTACAGAAACCTTTGGTTAGCCTTGACTCGGGCGGGCACTCGTGGCTCATTTCCGCGCCCCGAAGGGCCGCAACGCCCGGAGGCCTGAGTCATGAAGCGTACGTACCAGCCCCACAACACCAGCCGACTCCGCACTCACGGCTTTCGCAAGCGATTGAGCACCAAGGGTGGCCGCAAGGTTCTCGCGAACCGCCGCCGCAAGGGCCGCCTGCGCCTCGCCGTCAGCGCCTACCAAAAGTAGCGTGCCGCCGGCCGAGCCGCGTGGAAGGTTTCGCGCGCCGAGCCGGGTCCGTAAGCGGCGCGAGTACCAGGCGATCCAGAGCGAGGGCGTGCGCGTTTCGCTCGCGCACTTCGTGTTGATCCTGGCTGCTCGCAGCGCAACACCCGACGCGATGCCGCGGCTCGGGATCACCGCGTCGCGCAAGATCGGCGGCGCGGTCGTGCGCAACCGCGCCAAGCGTCTGGTTCGGGAAGCGTTCCGCGCCACTCGCGAGCTCTTCCCGCCGGATATCGACGTGGTCGTGATCGTGAAGCGCGAGCTCGCGGGGCTCCGGCTCAGTGACGTGGTCGAACAGTGGCAGAGCGCGCGGGGGCTGATCGCGCGGCGCGCCCAGCTCGCCCGCCGGAACTTGGCAGAGAAGCCGGCCTGAGTTGCCGAAGCTCGGCTCGGGGGGTACCTGAACCCGCGTGCCGGAGCCCGTCGTTCCCGAGCCGACGCTGTTCGCGCGCGCTCTTCTGCTGTTGGTTCGCGGCTACCAACTCGTGCTGTCTCCGTTTCTGGGTGGGCAGTGCCGGTTCCATCCGTCGTGCTCCCGCTACACCGCCGAGTGCCTTCGACTTCATGGAGGCTTCAAGGGCTCCTACCTGGGCATGCGGCGTCTCCTGCGCTGCCATCCGTTCCATCCGGGCGGCTACGATCCCCCGCCCTTGCCTCCTCCGCGTTAGGCGGCGCCCCGGCATCGGAATCCAACGAAGCGCGCCAGAATACCGCGTCACGGCAACGGATCCGTGCCTGAGTCCGGCCGCGAAACATTCCAGAAACACTCAGGTCTATGAGCGGAATTATCCCGATGCTACTAGGTCCCAGGCGCGGCGTTCCAAGCCGCGCGTCTCTCGCAAAAGGAACGCCCATGATCGGCAGCACGCTACGTCAGCAAGCAGTGTCCTCGGTGATCGCGCGGAGCTCCGCGCGTCCGTCGGAAACCAACGGTATTTCGGTCGACAAGCTCTACGGCTCGAGCGTCTTCAGCCTCGCCGTGATGAAGAGCCACCTGCCCAAGGATGTGTTTCGCTCGGTGAAGCGAACCATCGAGACGGGCGCGCAGCTCGATCCGGCGGTCGCGGACGTCGTCGCGTCCGCGATGAAGGAATGGGCCATCGCCAAGGGTGCCACCCACTACGCGCACGTCTTTTACCCGCTGACGGGCGCGACCGCGGAAAAGCACGACAGCTTCCTGGTCCCCGACGGCGAAGGCGGCGCGCTCACGGAGTTCTCCGGTAAGGCGCTGATCCAGGGTGAGCCCGACGCCTCGAGCTTCCCGAGCGGCGGCATCCGCGCCACCTTCGAAGCGCGCGGTTACACGGCCTGGGACGTCACGAGCCCGGCCTACCTGCTCGACAACACCACGCTCTGCATCCCGACCGCGTTCGTGTCGTGGACGGGCGAGGCGCTCGACAAGAAGACCCCGCTCTTGCGCTCGATGCAGGCGCTGAACAAGCAGGCGGCGCGCGTGCTCAAGCTGTTCGGGCACACGAACATCTCCCAGGTCGTCTCCTACTGCGGCCCGGAGCAAGAGTACTTCCTGGTCGATCGCGAGTTCTACCTCGCGCGCCCGGATCTGGTCGCCGCAGGCCGCACGCTGTTCGGCGCCAAGCCTCCGAAGGGCCAGGAGTTCGAGGACCAGTACTTCGGCGTGATCCCCGAGCGCGTGATCGCGTTCATGGTCGAGGTCGAGCACGAGCTGTTCAAGCTCGGCATCCCGGTCAAGACCCGTCACAACGAGGTGGCGCCGGCGCAGTTCGAGATCGCGCCGCTGTTCGAGAGCTCGAACCTCGCGTCCGATCACCAGCAGCTGATCATGATCACGCTGCGCCGCATCGCCGAGCGCCACGGCTTCGTGTGCCTGTTGCACGAGAAGCCCTTCGCGGGCGTCAACGGCTCGGGCAAGCACGTGAACTTCTCGTTCGGCAACTCGACCCAGGGCAACATGCTCGACCCGGGCGCCACGCCCCACGAGAACGCGCAGTTCCTGGTGTTCTGCGGCGCCGTGATCCGCGCCGTGCACAAGCACTCGGCGCTGCTCCGCGCCTCGGTCGCTACGGCCAGCAACGACCACCGCCTCGGCGCCAACGAGGCTCCGCCCGCGATCATGTCGATCTTCCTCGGCGAGCAGCTCGCCGACGTGTTCGACCAGATCAAGGCCGGCGGCGCCAAGTCGTCGAAGGTCGCAGGCAAGCTGGAGATCGGCGTCGACACGCTGCCCAAGCTGCCGAAGGACGCCGGCGACCGCAACCGCACGAGCCCCTTCGCCTTCACCGGCAACCGCTTCGAGTTCCGCGCGGTGGGCGGCGGGCAGTCGATCTCGGGTCCGCTGGTGGTGCTGAACACGATCTGCGCCGAGGCGATCGACTACGTCGCGACCGAGCTCGAGTCCGCGCTCGCGCAGGGCAAGAAGCTCAACGCCGCGATCCAGGATCTGCTCGCCAAGATCGTGAACGAGCACGGCGCGGTCGTGTTCAACGGCGACGGCTACTCCGCCGAGTGGCACGCCGAGGCCGAGAAGCGCGGTCTGCCGAACCTCAAGACCACGGTCGAGGCGCTCGGCGCGCTCGAGTCGCCCGAGGCCGTCAAGCTGTTCGACAAGTACAACGTGCTGAGCCCCCGCGAGCTCCACAGCCGCTACGAGATCTACCTCGAGCAGTACGTGAAGGCGATCAACGTCGAGCACAAGGCCGTGATCAAGCTGGCCAAGACCTGGATCTTGCCGGCGGCGGTGCGCTACGCAGGTGAAATCGCGGACTCGCTCGGCAAGATCAAGGCCCTGGGCGTGGCGGTTGACACCGGCTCGCTCGAGCAGGTGAGCAAGCTGATCGGCGAGCTCAAGAACGCCACCTCGACGCTCGAGAGCCTGTCGGCTCACGAGGGCGGTCACGGGGTCCTGGCCGAGGCCAAGTACTGCCGCGACAAGATCCTGCCGGCCATGCTGGCGGTCCGCAGCGTCGCCGACCAGCTCGAAGGCCTCGTCGCCGACGACCTGTGGCCGCTGCCGACCTACCAGGAAATGCTCTTCGTCCGCTGAGGCGAAGCGCGAGTCGCGTAACTTCGTACCCCCGCGGGAGCCGGCTTCCGCGGGGGTTCATTACGCAGGCTCAGGCGTCGAGGTTCGCCTTGTCGTCGATCTCTTGCCGGAACCGAGCTGGATCCTTGAACAGCAGCTCGAGCTTTTCGCGCGCCATGTCGGCGAGCGGCCCCGGCTGCGGTCCGAGCCGGCATTCGAGCAAGACGGCCTCGCGCAAGAGCGGCATCACGTCCGCGAGGCAGCGCGCCTCCCACTCACTTTCGCTCAAGTCGGCCTTCAGCACGGCGCTCTCGAAATCGATCAGCACCATATCGAGCGGCGACGAGCAGACCACGAAGTTGTGGAGCTCGACGTCGCCGTGCGACAGCCCGGCTCGCTGCAGCGAAGTCACCAACTGAAACCCGCGCTCGGCCAGCTGAAACAGGCCCGCCGCCGAGATCAGCGGGAGCTCGCGCGCCGTGCGCAGATCCGCGTCCTCTTGATCGGCACCGAACGGCGTGAGGCGGCTGTACGGAGTGCCCGGCACCAGGCAGCTGCGAAAGCTGGTGGCGTCGTGCCCGATCGGGGGAGGTAAACCGACGAGCTCGCTCGCCTGCGCTTGCCGCGCATATTCGATGGCCGGATCGCCGTGGAGCCGCGCCGGAAAGTAGGTCTTCCGAAAGTGGAGCGGGTAGCG
>JALYWZ010000948.1 GCA_030852505.1 Myxococcota bacterium
GCTCCGCGTCGCGAGCCAGGCCGACGAGCTCGCGGGCGATCGCGGCGGGCTCGTCGTCGACCAGGATGCCGCTCACGCCGTCCTCGATCACCTCGGTGATTTGCCCGAGCCGTGAGCCGACGACCGCGAGCCCCGCGGCCATGTAGTCGAAGAGCTTGAGGGGCGAGTTGTAGAAACCAGCCGGGCTCTGGGGGATCGGCCGGTACAGGCAGAGCGCGACGTCGGCCTGCTCGAGCTCGGACTTGAGCTCGGCGTGCGGCACGGGGGCCTCGACGCGCAGGCCCCGAAGCTCGGGCAGCGAGCGTTCACGCGCGTCCGTATAGAGCACGACCTCGGCGTTCGGAACCTCGCGCACCAACAGCTCGGTCGCGGCGAGCACCGTGTCCAGCGCTTGCCAGGGAAAGCGCGCGCCGCCCGCCCAGACCACGCGGAACACGCCGTCGCTCCGTGGCGCGGGTGGAGAGCTGGCAGGCGTGCCTCCGTTCGGGACCACGAGCACGCGGTCGTGGCCGAGGCCGTAGGTCGCGCGCACGTGCTCGGCGAGCAGCTCCGACACGCACACGACGACGGAGCTCGCTCGCGCCATCATCCGGTATTGTTCGCGCAAGAGCGCGACGTGAGCACGCCGCCGCAAATCGTCGCCGTAGGCGAGCTGCTCCTCGGCCATGGCGTTGATCTCGATCACCACCGGCAAGCGGTAACGCGCGCGGTTCAGCGCCAACATCGCCAGATCGAAGGGCCGCCCGTCGGAGCGCAGGTACACCGCGCCGGCCTCGGCGAGCAACCCCGGCAGCGCGTCGAGCGTGCGCGGCCGGCGCTCGAGGCGCCCGTCCGTGTTGGGCTCTGCGGTGATCAGGCGGTGGCCCAGGCGCTTGAGCTGCTCCACGACGTGGAAGCCGTGCACCGCTCCGCCCCCGCGCGGCAGCGTGTGATCCTTGTAACTGAACAGGATCGTCGTCATCGCGCGGCAGGCTCGACCGTGGCCTTCGGTTGCCAGGCGCGGCTCCTGACGACCTTGCCCACGCTCTTGCCGAACAGCAGCGGAAACCGCAGCGTGAGCTCGCCGAGCGCGCGCAGCTTGACGGGCAAGGGCTCGTGGCCGCGATCGTCCAGGATCCAGCCGATGGCGCGGCCGTAGATCACGAACGGGTAGCTCGGCAGGAGCAGCGCGACGCGCGCCGGCATGTTGCGCAGCAGCACGCCGAAATAAAACTGCACGTTGCCCTCGATCTCCCGCTCCAGGTTGGCGCCACGGCGGTCGGCGCCGCCGTCGATGTCCATGCGGCGGATGATGCGCGCGGTCGGGTCGAAGGCGATGTAGTCGCCGGGGCGCATCGTGCTGCGCAGCCGGAACGAGAAGTCGTGCTCTTCCTGGCCATTGCGGCACTCGTCCACCCAGCCCCCGGCGCGGATCGCTGCCAGGCGACGGATCGAGGAGTTTGCGCCGCGCAGGTACTTGCTGGTCTGCTTGCGCTCTTTCACGGCCGGAAACGCCATCGGCGTGCCGAACACCGAGTAGCTCATGGCCCAGCGCTGCGCGAGCTTCGGGAAGCGTCGCTCGAAGCCGCCCCCGCCGCCGCCCTCGCGATCTTCCCCGCCGTGCACGGCGATGCAGTGCGGGTCGTCGAAGTTCTTCATGTGCCGGCTGATCCAGTCGTCGGTCGCCGGCAGGTCGTCGTCGTCGATGATCAGCACGACCTCGCCGAGCGCCGAGCGCATGCCCACGTTGCGGGCTCCGCCGACGCCGAGCGGCGGGTGGAGCTCCATGCGGATCCGCGGATCCCCGGCGATCACACGCTTCAGCTCTTCGAAGGCGGGCAGCTCGCGGCGCGTGCTCTGCTCGATGATCAAGATCTCGAAGCTCGGGTAGTCCTGGCGCCGCAGCCGTTCCAAGAGCTCGAGCACGCTCGGCAAGCGGTTGTACGACGGGACCAGCACCGTACAGCGCGGGGTCATCGCGGCGCTGTCTGCCACGATCCAAGGTTCGAAGCCACGGAAAGCCGCGCCAGCCTGAAAAAGCGGGAAAAACGCGGAGCGCGCTGGTGTAGCCTCGTCGCATGCGGTCCCTGGAGCGCGACGCTGCGAGCCTGTTTTGCATGGGGTTTCCCGGCTCCGCTCCGAGCTCGGAGCTGCGCGAGCTGGTCGCGCGCGGCGTGCGCAGCGTGATCTTGTTCTCGCGCAACGTGGGCGGGGAGCCCGCCGACGTGGCCGAGCTCACGCGCTCGCTCAAGGCGCTGACACCGGAGCCGCTCGGTGTGTTCGTGGATCAGGAGGGCGGCAAGGTGCAGCGCTTGCGCCAGGGCTTCACGCGCATCCCCGCGATGCGGCGGCTCGGCGAGCGCGCGGACCCCGAGCTCGCGTTCCGCACCGGGCTCGTGCTCGGGCGGGAGCTGCGCGCGGTCGGCATCGACGCCACGTTCGCGCCCGTGCTCGACGTCGATACCAACCCGAACAACCCGGTGATCGGCGAGCGCTCCCTGTCGCCGGATCCCGCGGTGGTCGCCGAGCTCGGGGTCGCGC
>JALYWZ010000256.1 GCA_030852505.1 Myxococcota bacterium
GTCGAACAGCTACGCGGCCGTGAAACCCGGGGTCAGCTACGACGTGGTCGAGCTCGGCGAGCCGAAGGAAGGCCACAAGCACCGCGACCACGCGCTCGTCGCCAGGCGCCTGATCGTGGCTTCGGCGCTGCGCGCGGCGCTCGAGGACAAGCTCGGCCGCGTGCTCACGGTCGTAGAAACGCTGCCCGGTGAGCAGCTGGTCGGCCGCCGCTACCGCCCGCCCTTCGAGCACTACTACGCGAGCTTCGGCGAGGCGCGCACCGCGCTCAAGAGCGGCGGCGACACGCACGTCTACTTCCGGGTGATCGCGGGCGACTTCGTCACGCTCGACACGGGCACCGGCATCGTGCACATCGCGCCCGCCTTCGGTGAAGACGACCACGAGGCGCACAAACGCGAGCTCAAGCGCTACGCGCGCCCCGAGGAGGTCGAGCTCTTGTGCGCGGTGCTCTCGTCCGGCCAGTTCAAGCCGGAGTTCGGCAAGTACGCGGGCCGCTGGGTCAAGGATTGCGACCGTGAGATCGTGCGTGAGCTCGAGGAAAAGCGCCTGCTCGTGCACGAGGAGCTGTACCGGCACGACTACCCGTTCTGCTGGCGCGCCGACGACGACCCGCTGATCCAGCTGGCGCGGCCTGCCTGGTTCATCCGCACCACTGCCCTGCTCGAGCGCGCGCTCGAGAACAACCAGGCGGTGAACTGGCTGCCCGAGCACATCAAGGACGGCCGCTTCGGCGACTTCTTGCGCAACAACGTGGACTGGGCGCTGAGCCGCGAGCGCTACTGGGGCACGCCGCTCAACGTCTGGATCTGCGAAAAGGACCCCGAGCACCGCCACGCGCCGTCGAGCGTGGGCGAAATCGAGTCCAGAAATCCCGAAGCGTTCGCGGCCTGGCAAGCAGCGCTGCGAGAGACGCCCGGGCTCAGCCCGCACTTGATGGTGCACAAGCCGTGGATCGACGCGGTCACGTTCCCGTGCCCGAGCTGCGGAGCGACGATGCGCCGCGTGCCCGAGGTGGTGGACTGCTGGTTCGACTCGGGCTGCATGCCGTTCGCGCAATGGGGTTTTCCGAATACCCCCGGCTCCAAGCAGAAATTCGACGCGGCATTTCCCGCGGATTTCATCAGCGAGGCCATCGACCAGACGCGCGGCTGGTTCTACTCGCTGCTTATGGTCGCATCCCTCGTATTCGACGAGGAGACGCAACAGAAGCTCGGCCTCGAGCGCGTCCGGAGCTACCCGCTGCCGTTCCGCACCTGCATCGTGCTCGGCCACGTCTCCGATCGCGAGGGCAGGAAAGAGAGCAAGAGCCGCGGCAACTACACGCCGCCCGAGGTGATCCTCGACCGTGTGCGCATGGACTTCGCGGTGCTCGAGGAAGCCCACGGCCAGCGCGCCAAGGACGGCGAGATCGCGATCGCTCGCGAGGATCTGGAAGGCATGGACCTCGCCGAGGGCGCCGAGGTCGTGGCGTACCAGCCGGGAGCCGAGTCCCAGGGCGTGCGCGTCAAGCTCGTCGCGCAGAAGAAGCTGCCGCGGCGCGTGGCATTGATCTCGGAGGGCGACCGCGCGCGTCTCGGGCTCAAACCAGCGGCAAAAGGCCTGCAAACTCTGCCGGTCGAGGTGCCGCGGCTCGGCGTCACCGAGCGCGTGACGCTCGAAGACACCACTCGCCCGGCGCCTGGAGCCGACGCGTTTCGCTGGTTCTTCTTCGCGTCGTCGCCGCCGTGGAGCAACACGCGCCACAGCCTGACCAACGTGCGGCTCCTGCAGAAGGATTTTCAGATCAAGCTGCGGAACGTCTACTCGTTCTTCACGATCTACGCGAACATCGACGGCTATCGCCCGAACGACGCGTCGTCGCCGCCGCGTCCGATCCGCGAGCGGGCGCTCCTGGATCGCTGGATCGCGAGCGAGCGCGAGCTCACCGTGCGCGCGGTCAGCAAGGCCCTCGACGCGTACCTGATTTACGACGCGACGACGGCGCTGGTGGAGCTCGTGGAGAGCCTCTCCAACTGGTACGTGCGCCGCAGCCGCTCGCGCTTCTGGGGGGCCGGCATCGACGCCGACAAGCGCGACGCCTACGCCACGCTCTACGAGACGCTGGTCACGCTGACCAAGCTGATCGCCCCGTTTTTGCCGTTTTTCTCGGAAGAGCTGTACCAGAACCTGGTGCGGCGCGCGGGCATGCCGGGGGCCGAGGCGAGCGTCCACCTCGAGAAATTTCCGGTTGCGGACGAGAGCGCGATCGACGAGCGGCTGTCGCTCGAGACGCGCGCGGTGCGCGACATCGTGAGCCTCGGGCTCAGCGTGCGCACCTCTCAGAAGCTCAAGGTGCGCCAGCCGCTGTCGCGCGCGGACGTGGTCTTGAACGATCCGCTTTGGCGCGATCGCCTCGAGTCGTACCGCTCCTTGATCCAGGAAGAGCTCAACGTGCTCGAGCTGCGCTTCATGGCCTTCTCGCACGAAGACGGCGCGGTCGCCTTCAAGCTGAAGCCGAACTTCCGCGCGCTCGGCCCGAAGATCGGCAAGGGCGTGCAAGCCGTGAAGAAGGTGCTGGAGACGGCCGACGGAGCGCGCCTGCACGCCGAGCTCGCCGAGCACGGCAAGGTGGTGCTCGAGGTCGAGGGCAAGCCGCTCGAGCTCGGTCCCGAGGAGCTCGCGATCCAGGTCGAGGCGGCGCCCGGATTTGCCGCGGAAACCGGCAAGATCGGCGTGGTGGTGCTGCACACGACGCTGACCGAGAAGCTGATCGACGAGGGCCTAGTGCGCGAGCTCATGAGCCGCGTGCAAGCGGCGCGCAAGGACCGCGGCTACGAGTTCACCGATCGCATCGAGCTCGCGATCGACGGCGACGAGCGGCTGGTGCGCGTCGCGCGCGAAAGCGCCGCCGAGATCGGCAAGGCCTGCCTCGCGACCGAGGTCGTGGTCGGCACGCGCGGCGAGGGTGCCGAGAAGCACGACCTCGGCGACGCCGAGCTCTGGTTGTCGGTCAAGAAAGCCAAGCAATGACCGAGGGCGCCGAGCCCTACGTGCACCCGAGCGCGATCGTCGAGCCGGGTGCCGAGCTCGGCGCGGGAGTCCGGATCTGGCACTTCTGTCACGTGCTTGCCGGTGCGCGCATCGGCGCGGGCAGCATGCTGGGTCAGGGGTGCTTCGTCGGAGCTCGCGCGCGGCTCGGTGAGGGCGTGCGCGTTCAGAACGGCGTGAGCCTCTACGACGGCGTCGAGCTCGGCGACCAGGTGTTCGTCGGGCCGAACGCCGTCTTCACCAACGTCAAGTACCCGCGCGCCTTCGTCTCGCGAAGGTCCGAGTTCGGCGCGATCCGGGTCGGGCGCGGCGCGACCGTCGGCGCCAACGCCACGCTCCTGCCCGGCGTCGAGCTCGGCGAGTATGCGTTCGTCGCCGCCGGGGCGGTGGTGACGCGCAACGTGGCAGCCTACGGGCTCGTCCGCGGTGTTCCGGGGCGCCCGGCAGGCTGGGTGAGCCGAGCCGGAGAGCGGCTGCGCTTCGAAGCCGGCAGGGCGACCTGTCCCCGGACCGGAGAGGGCTACCAGCTGAAGGGGGACGGAATCGCCCTCGTATCAGTGTCCTGACCGGTCGTTTTCGTGACAAATTGGTGAAGGTTAGGGGGCGCTCGTGGTAAACGCGGCCCCATGTTCGGTCGTTTGCTGCCCAAGGAAACGTCCTTCTTCGACTTCTTCGAGGAGCACGCGGCGCTCACGGTGGACGGCACGAAGGAGTTCGTGTCGATGGTCACGGGCTCGGCCAACATCGAAGCCAAGGCCCTGCGCATCAAAGAGATCGAGCACGAGACGGACGTGATCACGCACCGCTGCGTCGAGGCGCTGCACAAGACGCTGATCACGCCGCTCGACCCGGACCAGATCCACCGCCTGATCACGCGCATGGATGACGTGATGGACTTCGTCGAAGCGGCCGCCGAGCGCCTGGCGCTGTACCGGCTGCACGAGATGACGCCCGAGGTAAAGGAGCTGGCGGACGTCTTGAACCGGGCAGCTCACGAGATGCACGAGGCCTGCCGCTTGATGCGCAACCTGAAGGATCCGGAGACCATCCTCAAGAAGTGCGTGGACATCAACCGGCTCGAGAACGAGGCCGATGCGATCCTGCGCCGCGCCGTGGCGCGGCTCTTCGACGAAGAAAAGGATCCGATCACGATCATCAAGTGGAAGGAAATCTACGAGGCGCTCGAGAGCGCTTCCGACCGCTGTGAAGACGTGGCGAACATCATCGAAGGCGTCGTCCTCGAGAACACCTGATCGGACCTCGGAAGACCGATGAGCGTCGCTACTGTGGTCGTGGTCACCATCGCGGTGGCCCTGATTTTCGATCTGATCAACGGCTTTCACGACGCGGCCAACTCGATCGCGACGATCGTCTCGACGAGGCTTCTCACGCCGATCCGGGCGGTGATCTGGGCAGCGTCCTTCAACTTCCTGGCGCTGTTCGTGTTCCACCAGGGCGTGGCCAAGACGGTCTCCAGCCTGGTCCACGTGAGCGCGGCCGATCCTGCGTTCGTCTGGGTGGTGCTGGCCGGCTTGATCGGCGCGATCTTCTGGAACCTGCTCACCTGGTGGCTGGCGTTGCCGTCGAGCTCGTCGCACGCGATCATGGGCGCGTTCTCGGGAGCGGGCTACGCGTACGGTGGCTGGGACCTGCTCAACAAGCCGATGCTGTTGCTCTCGGCCGGGTTCATCCTGATCTCGCCGCTGCTCGGATTTTTGCTGGGTAGCTTGCTGGTCGTCGCCATCTCCTGGGTGCTGCGGCGTGCCAGGCCGCAGCGGGTCCAGCGGGTGTTCCGCTACGTGCGGCTCGCGTCGGCGGCCGCGTATTCACTCGGGCACGGCGGCAACGACGCACAGAAGACGATGGGCATCATCCTCGCGGTGCTGATCGCGGGCGGCTACATCGACGCTTCGGCCGAGAGCGGCCCGACCTGGGTGGCCATTTCCTGCTACGGCGCGATGGGCCTCGGAACCGCGATGGGCGGCTGGCGCATCATCAAGACCCTGGGCAGCCGGCTGACGAAGCTCCGCCCGCACACGGCCTTCGCCGCGGAGCTCTCGGGCGCGCTGACGTTGTTCGGCGCCACCCACTTCATGATCCCCGTCTCCACGACCCACACCATCACGGGCGCGATCGTCGGCGTCGGGTCGACCACGCGCCGCCGCGGCATCCGCTGGGGCCTCGCGAGCAGCATCGTCTGGGCCTGGGTGCTGACGATCCCCGCCTCGGCGCTGGCCGGCGTTGGGCTGCTCAAGCTCTTCCAGATGCTGCACGCCTGGTAACGGCGGGCCTCCCGCAAAAGCGACGGCGTCAGCCCCGTTTCAGCGTGACCGGGTGTCCGAGCCGGGAGGCGATGGATTGCTCGACCACGGACCACAGCTCGTCGCCCGTCTTGGCCGCGACCCATTGCGCGCTACCGGGATTCCAATCGAAGTGCCAGGCGGAGCGCTCCGCGGCCATCCAGATTTGTCGCGCCGCGCGGTGCGAGTTGATCACGTATTTCGCGCCGTCGGCGAACTCGATCGTGAGAATGTCGGCGGCGAGCTCGGCCTCGAGCCCGTCTTCGTCGAGCGAGTCGAGGGCGTCGACCAACCGGTAGAGCTCGGGCAGCGCGCGAGCGTCGTAGTCGGATTCGGAGAGAGTCACAGGAGCGTCCTAGCTCAGAAAGCTCCGCGCGGGCAGGGCGCGTGCAGCTCCGGGACGTCCCGAGATCAGGCTGGCCCTGACGTGCTGCCAAAGCCAACCTGGTGGAGCCACCGGGGGCCGCGCTATTGCCCGGGGATGCAGGCGCCGGCCTGGCAGCGGTTGCCGGTGACGCAGTCCGCGTCGGTCTGACACGGCCACGCGCACTTGCCGAACTGCGTGTTACAGCGGTGGGTGAGACATTGTGCGTCGCTCTGGCAAGCGAAGGCCATCGGGGACGGCTGCGACATTTGTCCCGCGGGCGCGGCCGTGACGGCTGGAGCCGGCGTCGCGGCCGCCGTGGGGTAGGGCTGCGGTTGCGGCTGCTGCTGCGGATACGGCTGCGGCTGCGCGCCGTAAGGCTGACCCTGACCGTAGGGCTGCTGCTGCTGCGGGGGGTACTGAGCGGGCGGCTGTTCCTCGCTCTTACAAGCAAAGAGAAATCCAAGCGCCAGCAGCATCGCGGGCACGCCCAGGTAATTTTTCTGATGCATCGAAGACCTCGTTGCGAGCCGTGGCCGCTCGCTCACTAGGATACAGCCTCCGAATATAGGAGAGCTTTCCTCCGCAGAACAATGGGGGAAACGCAGCCAGTTTTTCGAGTTGCGCGCGGTCGACATCGACCCCGCCATCGACCCCGCCATCAACCCCGGAATTCGCCGTGGCTGTCGCGATGTGTGTGGACCCGGGTCCGCGAGTCGTGCGCACGGTAGCGAGAGCTGCGAAAACGGTGTTATGTTCGCGCTCTGGGCCTCATGAGCAACGAGGCAGAGCACCCGGACGTGCTCGGCAGCGAAACGTGCGCGCGTCTCGAGTCGGACCTCCGGGCCGCGCTCAGGCGCAAGCCCGCCCACGAAGGTCGACTCGCGGGCATTCTGCGCGCGCTCGCGCCGCTGTCCTCGGCCCTGCGCAAAACCGGCGCGTCGCTGCTCGACACCATGGTGCGGCGGAGCTCGTTCGAACGTCCGCTGTACGCCTCGGCGATCCGCGTGCTGGCCGAGTCGAGCGCGCCGGAAGCGGCGGAGCTCATCGCGCGCGCGCTCGCGACCGAGGGTGGCGGGCTTCCGGCGCTGTCCGCGGCCTGTTTTTGCAAGCATGCGCTGCTCAGTGA
>JALYWZ010000949.1 GCA_030852505.1 Myxococcota bacterium
CCTCAAGCTCGGGCAACGGTGGCAGCGGCAGCAAGCCTCCGCCCGGGGGTGCCGGCGCGCCGCCCAACCCGGCCGGTCCGGCGCCGATCACCTTCGAATGCGACGCCCAGGCGAGCAGCGCCGAGACGCCGCTGCGCCGGCTGACGATGGCCCAATACCGGAACACCGTGCGCGAGCTGGTGAGCTCGATCACGCGGAACGACGCGACCGCGCTCGACGCCGTGGACGCCGCCCTCGAGCAGCTGCCCGAAGATCGCCGCGAGCCCGTGCCGCAAGATCTGCACGGCAGCTACCGCCGCCTCGATCAGACGGTGCAACAGGCGCACGTCGATTCGATCTACGCGGTGGGCCTCGCCGCGGGCAAGGCGCTGACCCAGGGAGCGATGCTCACGCGCCTCGCCGGTGCCTGCGCGGCCGACAGCAACGCCGACAATGACGCGGCCTGTCTCGACGACTTCATCGAGAGCTTCGGCGCGCGCGCGCTGCGCAGGCCGCTCGGCGATGATGAGCTCGAGTTCTACCGCTCCGTCTATGGGGACGATACCAAGGCGGATCCGGCAGCCTACGCCGATCTGGTCACGGTGTTCCTGAGCTCCCCCCAGTTCGTGTACTTCGTCGAGCACGGCGAGGCCGAGTCCGCCGAGCGTCCCGGCTCTTACGAGCTCTCGGCGTACGAGCTCGCTTCGCGTCTCTCCTACCAGTTCTGGCAGACCGCGCCCGACGCCGAGCTGCTGGCGGCGGCGGCGGACGACAGCTTGCTCGATCCGGCCGTCTACGACGGACAGGTCGAACGCCTGGCGACGGACCCTCGAGGCCGCGCCACGCTCGACGAGTTCTTCGCGGACTGGATGAAGGTCGAAGAGCTGTCGCCGCTCGACAAGAACGCGAACGACCCGCTGTTCAAGGCCTTCGCAGGCGCGAACCTGCCCAAGGCCTCGCTGCGCCAGGCGATGATCGACGATGTGGTGGACATGCTCGGCTACTACTCGTGGCAGCAACCGGCGCCGCTCAGCGAGCTGCTGCTCAGCCAGAAGAGCTTCGCGCGCGACGCGGATCTGGCCAAGATCTACGGCGTCAGCGCCTGGAACGGCACGGACGAGCCGCCCCAGCTGCCGGACGGCGAACGCGCAGGTCTGCTCACGCGCGCGCTGTTCCTATCGACCGGCTCGGCCAACACGCGCCCGATCATGAAGGGCGTGTTCATCCGCCGCACGGTGCTGTGCGACGACATCCCGCCACCGCCGCCCGGGGTGAACGCCACGCCGCCCGAGCTCCGTCCCGACATGACCACGCGCCAAGTGGTGGAGGAGCTGACGGAGATGGACGGCTCGGTCTGCTCGGGCTGTCACCGGGCGCTGATCAACCCGCTCGGATTTGCGACCGAGAGCTTCGACGCGCTCGGTCGCTACCGCACCGAGCAGGAGCTCTACGACGAAGACGGCGAGTCGATCGGCTCGAAGCCGGTGGACACGCGCGGCGTCCCGCGCGTCCTTACCGACGACACCGGCGAGGTCAGCGGCGCGCTCGAGCTGATGAACAAGATCGCCGAGAGCGGCAAGGCCGAGGCCTGCCTCGCCCGCAACTACTTCCGTTTCACCTTCGCGCGCTGGGAGAACCTGAGCCAGGACGGCTGCACGCTCGAAGCCCTGCGCGCACCGCTCGCCCAGGGCGGAACCATCCCCGAGCTCGCCGAAGCAGCAGCCAGGAGCCCCTCCTTCAAGCGCCGAGCTTTTTAGGGTCAGGAAACACCGACATGGCAAGACGAGTCATCGATGTCACGCGCCGTCAGGTGCTGGTGGGTCTCGGCGGCGCGACGCTCGCGCTCCCGGTGTTGCCGTCGTTGCTCACGCGCACGGCCTACGGCCAGGACCCGACGTACACGCGGCGCCCGCGGCTCTACTGGGTGACGACCGATCACGGCGGCGCGTTCGAGAGCAACATGTTCCCGAAGCAGAGCCAGCTCACCCAGCAGACGCTGCTGTTCGACGATCACACCGTGCGCCACGGCACGCTGAGCTCGAGCGTCTCGGGCGGCGTGCGCTCGGTGTCGCCGGTCCTGAGCGCGTCGAGCGACCGCTTCAGCGAGTCGCTGGTGTCGAAGATGAACGTGCTCTACGGCCTCGACGTGCCGTTCTACATCGCGCACAACACCGGGCTCCACCTCGGCAATTACGCGCGCAACAACGGCGACGGCGGCGACGGCAAGGCCGTGCAGGACAGCCCGCGCCCCACCATCGATCAGCTCCTCGCCTGGTCGCCCTCGTTTTATCCCGATCTCGGCTCGATCAAGGAGCGGGCCATGGTCATGGGCTCGCAGCAGCTCTCCTTCAACTGGTCGAACCCGGGCTCCAAGTCCGGCAACATCGAGAACGTGCGCGGCAACACCAGCGCGCGCGACCTGTTCGACCGCGTCTTCCTCGCGCCGGGAGCAGCGCCCGAGGTGCCGGAGGTGCAACCGCGCAAGCCCGTGGTCGACAAGGTGCTCGTGGCGTACCAGCGGCTGCGCAACGG
>JALYWZ010000950.1 GCA_030852505.1 Myxococcota bacterium
CTCGAGCGCAGAGCCGTCGGCCAGCGCGCGCTCGAGGGCCTTGCGGGCCGCGCCGCGCGAGGCTTCGAGCCCGCCCACCAGCAACATCTCCGTGCCGAGCTCGAGCGTCAGCTCGCGCACGTCGGCCGGACCGCCGTCGTTCAGGATCTCGATCGCCTCCCGCGTCTCGAGCGCGTTGCCGATCGTGAGCCCGAGCGGCGTCGACATGTCGGTGAGGAGCGCGACCGTCTTCAGGCCAGCGGCCTTGCCGACGCGAACCAAGGCGCGGGCCAGCGCTCTGGCGCGCTTCGGGTCGGGCATGAACGCGCCGCGACCGACTTTCACGTCGAGCACCAGGCCGTCGAGGCCGGCCGCGAGCTTCTTGGACAAGATGCTGGCGACGATCAGCGGAATCGACTCGACCGTGCCGGTGACATCGCGCAGCGCATAGATGCGGCGATCGGCCGGCGCGAGCTCGCGCGTCTGCCCGATCAGCGAAACCCCGACGTCGCGCACCACGCGCTCGAAGCGCGCCGGACTGAGCCCGACGCGGTAGCCGGGGATAGCCTCGAGCTTGTCGAGCGTGCCCCCCGTGTGCCCCAGCCCGCGCCCCGAGATCATCGGCACCGCCAACCCGGCTGCCGCCACCAGGGGCGCCAGGCACAGGCTGATCTTGTCGCCGACGCCGCCGGTCGAGTGCTTGTCTATCTTCGGCGCGCGGACCGAAGCGAGCTTCAGCACCTTGCCCGAGTGCAGCATGGCCTCGAGCAGCGCCACCGTCTCGCGGTCGGCCATGCCGCGGAAGAAGGTGGCCATCAAGAACGCGCTCATCTGGTAATCGGTGACGGTGCCGTCCAACAGCCCCGCCACCAAGCCCGCTATCTCGTCGGGGGAGAGCTCCGCGCCGTCCCGCTTCTTCTGGATGATCTCGACCGGGCGAATCATGAGCGAGTATTCTCGGGGGACCGTATACCAGATGGAGCCACCCCGGTGACCAAGGCCGCGCGCGGCCGCCCGAGCGGCAAGTTCACACAACACCGGCGCGTCGACCGCGTGCGCGAGCTGCTCGAGCGCCACCCGCGGGGCCTCACCCTCTACGAGCTCGCGGAGGCGCTGCAGGTCACCGTCCGCACGCTGCGCCGCTACCTGCCCGAGATCGCCCGCGACTACCAGCTCGAGTCGACGCCCACGCGCGGCGGTGGCGCCCTGGTCTGGAAGATCCGCTCGGGCGAGGTCGCTCGCAAGGTCGAGCTGCGCCGCACCCAGGCCTACGCGCTGCTCGCGGCGCGGCGCCTGTTCGAGCCGATGCGCGGCTCGACGCTGTTCGAAGAGATCGATCTGGCCGTGAACAAGCTGTTGGCGTTCGCCCAGCGCCCGGGTCGCGGTCCCAACGCGGGCCTCGCCGACGCGCGCCTCGAAGATCGCTTCCTGTATCTCCCGCACGCACCCAAGAACTACGCGGAGAAGACCCAGGAGCTCGACGACCTGTTCCAGGCCGTGTCGGATCTGCGCCCGCTCACGCTGAGCTACCGCAGCGCGACCAAGGCAGCGGAAGAGCGGATCACCATCCACCCCTACGCGCTCGTCCTGCACCGCGACTCGATTTATTCGGTCGGCTATCACGTCGCGCGCGGCGAGGTGCGCACCTTCGTGCTCGATCGCATGCGCGACACCGAGTGCGCCGCCACCGAGCGCTTCGAGCTCCCGTCCGACTTCAACGTCGAGGAATACTTCCAGGGCGAGTTCGGGATCTGGAAGAGCCCCACGCCGAAAAAAGTAGTGATCGACTTCGACGCAGCAGCTGCGGAGTACATCCGCGTGCGCAAGGTCCACGCTTCTCAAAAGCTCCAGGGCTTACCCGGCGGCGGCGTCCGCCTCACGCTCACGATCGGCAACCTGCTGCAGATCACGAGCTGGGTGCTCGAGTGGGGCAAGCGCGCGCGCGTGGTCGAGCCGCCGGAGCTCGTGGAAGCCGTCCGCGCCGAGCTCGAAGGCGCGCTCGAGCGCTATCAGGGCCCGACCCCGACGAAAGCCCGCAAGGCGAAGAGCTAGGACTCGTACACGACACGTATCGATTTTCGGGCTGAGTTTGCGGCGTCGAATCGACGCAACTCCCGGCGCGGCCTGCCGACACGTGAGCCATGAGGTTTCTCGGCTCAATCCGGATCCGCAAGTTGCGCGCGGCCTTCCTGGCGTTCGCCGCGGTCGGCTGCAACTTCACGCAAACCGCGACGAGCGTTCGTTCCGTTCCAGGGGTGGCGGAGCACCGACTTCGACCCGCCAGCGCCAACTCGGCGCCATTGCGCGGCAGCTGGACGCAGGAGACGAATGCTCTGATCGGCGCGCTGGCGTTCACGGACCAGTGCGTCATCGAGACAGAGCAGACCACCGCGCGCTACGAAATTACGGAAACACGGGGTAACTCGAAGACGGCGACCGGCTGGATCGTCGCGGGCAGCCTCTTATCGTTGGTCGGCGTCGGTATTTACGCGAGCACCGCGGGGGCGGACGAGACCGTGCGGTGTGGAAG
>JALYWZ010000951.1 GCA_030852505.1 Myxococcota bacterium
GCACTGGCGCGTCCCAGCGCGAGCTCCGCCGCGCAGCGCCCCGCCCCCGGGCACTCGGCGCAACGCGCACCGTCAGCCCCCCGTTGCAGGCAAGCGAACGAGAACAGGGGCCCGCCCAGGCTCTCGACCACGTCCGCCAGGTTCAGCCGGTTCGGGTCGACGCTCAGCTGATAGCCGCCGTCCGGACCTCGCCGCCCGCGCACGATCCCGCGCTGCCGCAGATCCGACAGGATCACCGACAAGAAGTGCTCGGGAATGCCCTCGCGCGCCGCGAGCTCGGCGACGGACAGCGAGCGCTCCCCCGCCCGGGCGAGGCTCGCCAGAGCGCGAATTCCGTAGGTGGTCTTGCGGGTCAGCAATGCTCACTAAGCCTATGGGTTTTGTAGACTACTCATGGAACGGGCGGAGTCAACCTCATCTCGGCGGCAATCGTGCCCTGCGTCTCTTTTCCTGAACCCTGTCCGTTTCAATAGATGGTCGGAAGGCAAACCCGCGCGCTCGCCCCGGCGAAGTCGCTCGGGTTCGCGTTGGCCCCGGAACGACGCGGAGGCCGTCCACTAAAAAAGACTTGACGGCGAATTCACCATCAGTCTATTTAATGCATAGATTTTCTAGAGATTCTGTTTTATCGAGTGAGTTCGAATAGTTAGGTCATACGGAGACACCGAGAGATGCTTAAACCTGGAATCAAGGCACTCAGCTGCCTCGCTGCCGGCACTGCGTTCGGGCTGCTCGCCCCCGCTGCGCTGGCCGCGCCTTGCGCGGACCTCGACTTGCCGAATCCGATCTACGGAGCCGGCGGCAGCGCCGTCACCGCAACCCTGAAGGCGGTAGGCACGGCGCTCGCCAACCTGGACGAGCCGATCACCATCCTGTTCGCGGATCCCGGCGCTTGCCCCGGGTACCAGCAGTACCTGGACAACGCGATCACCACCACGTTCAAGTACTGGACGGCCGACGGCACGCAGCAAACCTGCGATCCGCCGCTCGAGGGGCAGCCCGCCGATTTCGCGCACATGGGCAACGACCATGACTTCTGCATCGGCCTCGATCTGCCCGACGACTACCCGGAGAACTATCAGGAATCGCTGGCGCAGGTTCAGACCCTGAACTTCATCGTCGACAAGGACTCGAGCCAGAAGTCGATCAGCGCCGAAGCGCTCTACTACCTCTACGGTCTCGGCGCCGAGGCCGCGGGCATCGAGCCCTGGACGGATCCGACGCACGTCATCATGCGTACGACCGGCTCGTTCGTGCACCAGTTCGCCGCCGTCGCCGTGTTCGGCGATCCGGCGCGCGTGTACTTCGACCACCCGACCACCGGGGGCAGCGGCGTGGCCGTGCAAACGCAGCAGGAAGGCATCAACGCGCTGCTCGCGATCGGCGAAACTTCGCCGGAAAGCCCGCTGTTTTACGTGTCGAGCTCGGCCGCCGACGCCAACCGCGCCAGCGTCCGAACCCTCGCCTACCAGCACTTCGGACAGAGCTGCGGTTACTGGCCCGACTCGAGCGAGTCGGCGCTCGACAAGATCAACGTGCGCACCGGCAAGTACGAGTTCTGGACGCCCGGACATTTCTATCTCCGCCTCGACGCAAGCGGGAACCCCGTGAACCCCCTCGCCGGGGATCTGATCAGCTGGTTCACCGGTGAAGCCGAGCCGCCGGAAGGCGTGAACGTGACCGAGCTCGTGATCCAGTCGGGCGACGTGCCGCTGTGCGCGATGAGCGTGCAGCGCGAGGGCGTCACCGGCGCGATCAGCTCCTACGCGCCGCCCGTGCCGTGCAACGGCTACTTCGAGAAGATCGCCACCGGCGAGACCGAGCACGAGGCGTGCGAGGCCGACTCCGAGTGCGACGACGCGAACCCCAAGTGCCACTTCGGCTTCTGCGAGGCTTACTGAGATGAAAACCAATCGACTCGACACACGTGCCGTGCTCGGCGCGTACGTGGCGCTCGCGATCGTTGCGGGCTCGCTCGCCGCAGCCTGCGGTGACGACGCGGACGGGGACGACCCGAACGTGATCCCGAGCACCGGCGGCAAGAGCGGCAGCGGCGGTGAAGGCGGCGGCGGCGAAGCGAACTGCGAACCGCAGGGCGAATACAACTGCTACCCCTGCGCGCCCAAGACCGACGAGCAGTACCTGAACCAGTGCAGCGACGCCGAGTGCTCGCCGTTCGACAACGCGGCTCGCATCCCCGGGTTCACGGGCACGCTGCCCGATCTTTGAGCTGATCGTCTCGCCACGATCACTCTGAAAAGCGCGCTCCGGCGTTGCGGGTCACCGCGGCGTCGGAGCTCGTCGCGCCCCTTATTCCGACAAATTCTATCGGTTTCGTTTCGATGATTCACTCTCTCAGAGCGCCCTGGTGGTTGCTCGGTCTCTCGCTCTCGGCCAACGCCTTCGCGCAGACTCCTCCCGCTCCGCCGGCGGAAGAGGACGATCTCGAGCTACCCGCTCGAGGCACGGCGCCGCAACCGACGGCGGCGGCTCCCACGGCTCCAGCC
>JALYWZ010000031.1 GCA_030852505.1 Myxococcota bacterium
CTCAGCCAATTCCCCTACACTTCCTCGTCCCACGGGCGCGGCCTAGCTGGCCTTCTGCTGCAAATCGCTCCGCAAGAGGCAACAGCCACGTCGTCCGTGTACGGGTTACCGTGGACATGCGAAACCTTGCCGCACCGACCGATGCAGCCCTCGTGGGCACGGGTCCCGCGCTCCGGGACAAGGCGACGGTCAGACCCTAGTGTTCGAACGGGACAGTTAGAGCCAGCTCCGCTCGAGCTGCCGACCGAAGGAAGACGTCGATCTTGGGACCGACGTCGCTGGTTATCACCAAGATATCGGTCCCGCCCGGACCGCCGGTGAATCGGACGCCGTCAAGGTATTCAGCAAGCTCCCGCCCACACTCGAGTTTCCCAGCGGGCACGGAGAAGGTTTCGCGGTACGTTGGATGTTCAGCGACCGCATCCCAATCGGCATCGCGCAAACGCTTCGGCGCGATCGGACGACCGCCCTTCGGAACCTGTTTCTCGCGCCCGCCACCGAACATCTCCCACGCCCCGTCGTAGTGGCTGAGGACGGCCGCTGCGTCGGCAATCTGTTCCGTAAGGAACAGGTACTGCCCGCCGCCCATGAGGGGTAGATGGGCGCGTTTCTCGCAAACGCGAAGCTGCGCACGTTGCTTACGAAGAACCGCCCGACGATCGACGCCACCATATGCATGGCACGGAGCCGCCTCGTGCTCGCGAGGCTCTCGAAAGGGGCAATCGGTGAAGACGGCGCGCACCTCCTGGGAGGGCTCCTACTCGGAGTCTTTCAACGGGCGACCATGGCGCGCGAAGCGTTGCCGCGCGAGGCGCGGACTCCATTCGCGATCTTCGTCGACGAGATCGGTTCCTTCGCAACAAAACCATTTCTCGAGCTCTTGGCAGAAGCCCGTAAGTACGGGGTGTCGCTCACGCTGGCGACGCAGAGCCTCGCGGTCATGGAGCCCGAGCTTCGCGCGGGCATCCTGGGAAACGTGGGAAGGCTCGTCTCGTTTCGCGTCGGAGCGGAGGACGCCGAACTCATTTCAAAAGAATTCGCGGCCAAGTTCGGCCCGAAGTCCCTCATGCAGCTCGATATTGGCGAGCGCATCGTGAAGGACGGCGGTCGCGACGCGGTGATCGTGAGTGCGGCGGTGTAGCCGCTACGGCGTGAGAACGGTGATGCCTGGGATCGCCGTGAACCCGCGGTCGTACGTGTAGATGCGGCTCACGCCATTCTCGAGCATCGTCGCCGCATGAAGCACGTCGTGCGAGCGCTTGCCGGATACCTTGGTCGCTCGGAGGAGTTCGAGGAAGCGATCCACGACCTGCGGAGTCGGGACGAGGATGGGAAAGGTCCGCGCGAGTTCCTCGACGTGGAGGTACGCATCCTCTCGCGGTATTGGGGAAAGCCCGTTCGGGTTGGTCACGACCGCGATGAACTCCGCCAGGATCTGCGGCGTCAGAACGAACGAGAATTGCCCCGCGTCCCCGCGTTCAAGCAGCGAAAGACAGCTTGAATGATGCGCCGCCGAGGAATCGGCGGCGTAGACGAGAATGTTCGTGTCGAGGAGGGCGGCGTCAGACGGAGTCGTCATAGGCGTCCTCGCGGGTGATCTCCCGCGAGCCGAGCCCCATGTTCCACGTCCGGAACCGCGCGCGGCGCTTCAGGACAGGTTCGCGCTCGGGGATCTCGACGACGACGGTCGTCTCGCTGCCTTCGGCGAGCGGCAGTTCGTCGAGCGGCTCCAGATGGCCACCCTGAACCTTCACTCGGATCGTCCGCGTAGTCATGGCTCTAGCTCCTTTTCTGGGTCGAAGGCCCAGGGTTGGGATCTGCATAGGTGAGGGATGGCGTTCGAAAGAAGCGTAACGCCCGTGGTGGCAACCGTCAAAGGAGGGCTCTCGCGAGCGGAGCGAGGGCAGGACCGGTTCGTCGTTCTCCGATTCGGAGGAGGCCGAGCCGGTCCAAGTGGACCGGAAAGGCAGTTTCGAATGTCGCACCTTCAAATCAACGATGCGCTCCGCAGCGCATCGCCGGGGACGCTTCTCGGCTCCCCTGACGACTCGGACGTCGCAAATCATCTGCGGGCGCTTGTGGGCTCGGAAGCCGCACAGGACGTGCTCCAGTGGGCGGGCCACGTCGGCCTCCGCCGCATGAGCGTCGAGGAGATCGTTGAGGCCGCGGGAATCTGCTCGGACGCGGCCGAGCGAATCGTCGCCGCGCGCGAGCTGCACTACGCGCTCGGCCGGTACCGCGTGCTCTCGATCGGCGGGATTCAGGATGTGGTCGCCGCGCTCCCTCGCGGTTTCGGGCATCTCGAGACAGAGGTTCTTCTCGGCTTTGCGCTCACGGCGAGAAATACGCTGATTGGCACGGTCGTTCTCGCGAGTGGCGGCTCGTCCGGGCTGAGTGTCCGCCCGAAGGACATCTTCGTGCCGCTCGTCAGGCTCGGCGCGAGCGCGTTCGTGCTTGCGCATAACCACCCTTCGGGTGCTGTGGATCCATCCGAGGACGACATCCGCATCACGAACACCGTCGCGGACCTCGGGGAGAAGCTTGGCATTCCGCTCCTGGACCACTTGATCGTCGGAGCCAACGACGTTCTATCGTTCGTCGAGATCGGCATCATGCCCGCCTCGTCCGGCGCGTCCTGAACGATCCTATCCGGGGAACGGAGCCTACGCGCTTCGTTCCCCGGACTCCCTCATCGCGTGCGTTCCGCCGCGCATGAGCATGTCGCTCGCGCGTGGCGTCGACCCACACAAGGGAGAAGTTCGATGACAGTTTCGCACATTGCAGAAGTCCTGTCGGCCGTGTTGCCGGCAGAAACAGAATCTCACCGATCGCTCGACGACCTCGCTCGAGAGTTCGAGGAACACGAGGCGCTCGAGCTTCCCGACGCCGTCGTACCGATGCGGCGGTTGCGGTTTCTCGACGACGGCACGCTCGGCGTCCCCGGCAAGGACGGCGCGTTCGCGCTGAACGACTGGAGCAAGGGCCAGCTCGCGGCCATCGTGGGCGTTCGCTGGGATCGTTGGTTCGCAAATGCATCGCCCGAGGACCAGGCCGTCGAGGTGAATAGGCGACTCTGGTCGAGCACGAACTCGCTGAAACTCCGGACGGCACGTCTCGCGACCAAGCCGAACGGCGTCGCCGGAGTCGTGCGCGCGATCGTTTCGCCGACCTTCACGCCGCTCCCCGACTCCGGGTTGCTCCGTTTTCTTCGGACGGCGCTCGAGTCCGTCGATCCTGACATACGGATCATTCGGAGCCACGTCACCGAGCGGAGCACGAGCTTCGCTGTGTCTGTGGGACGGGCATTCCGGCCCGGCGGCGACCACGAAGTCGGCGATCTCTGGGGCGGTCTCACGATCCGGAATTCCGGCGTCGGATTCGCGGCGGCGGTGATTGTCGCGAGCTTCACGCGCTTGCTCTGCAAGAACGGGATGACCGCGCCAATTCCCGACGCCGTCCTTCTACGGCGGGCGCATCGCGCGTTCGATTTCGACAAGCTTCGCGACACGCTCGTCGAGCGCCTGAGCGCGCTCCCCGGCAAGCTGGCGAACGCCGGTCGAGCCCTCGTCGCATCGCGAAGGCTGCGCGTCGAGGACCAAGCGCAAACGTTCCTCGAGATCCTGCGCGCCGCGCATCTGCCGCGGAAGCTCCTGCCGGAACTCGAGCGAGCCTATGACGCGGAGCCCGCGATTCGCGGTACGGCGTTCGGCATTTCGCAGGCCGTGACGCGGGCCGCTCAAGACCGCACGCCAGAGGAACGTTTTGATCTCGAACGCGCCGCTGGCGAGTACATCGCTCACCTTTCCCGGACGTGAACGTCCGGCCAACGAAGGAGACAGTAATGAACAGCAAGAACAACGAAACGAAGGCGGTCTTCGCGCTCACCGAACGCGACGAGAAAACCTACTGGACGCGGATCGGTGCCGCGTTCGCCAACAAGGACGGAAGCATCACCTTGCAGCTCGACGCTTTGCCCGTGAGCGGCAGACTCCAGGTTCGGGACGACGAACCGCGCGAGGAGCGCGAGGAACGTCGCGAGCGAGGTGGAAGACGGTAACTCCTCAAGTCCGGCGGATCTCGCCGGCAACGACGCACCCGTGTGGGTGCGTCGTTTTCTTGACAGCTGCCCTACGAACACCCGTGCGACACATTGGACGATACACGCTGTGCGGGACTCAAGTTCTTGGGCTTCGCCACGCTCCTCGAGATATCGTGCGACGCTAATTATTCGCGGCCAAGAAGGGGCGTATCGTGAGCGAACGTCAGGCGCTTATTGAACTGGTTGATCGATTCGGGCGGCAACGTGAGGCGTATCGTTCCGGCGACTACAACGAGGCTCGTCTCCGGCGGGAGTTTCTGGACCCGCTCTTTTCGGTGCTCGGCTGGGATATGGACAACCGGCGCGGCTACGCCGAGCCCTACAAGGACGTCATCCACGAAGACTCCATCAAGATGGGTGGAGGCACGAAAGCTCCCGACTACTGCTTTCGCATCGGCGCGACACGGAAGTTCTTCGTCGAAGCGAAAAAGCCGGCGGTGAACATCAAGGACGAACTGCCGCCCGCGTACCAGCTCCGGCGGTATGCGTGGACGGCGAAGCTCCCGCTGTCGATCCTGACCGACTTCGAGGAGTTCGCGGTCTACGACTGCCGTATCCGTCCGCACGCCGAGGACAAGGCATCCGTGGCGCGGACCATGTACCTGACGTTCGATCAGTATCAGGAGAAGTGGGACGACATCGCCGGCACGTTCTCCCGGGACGCCGTTCTCAAGGGCTCGTTCGACGCGTACGCGGAAAAGGGCAAGGGAAAGCGCGGCACGACCGAGGTCGACGATGCGTTCTTGGAGGAAATCGAGCGATGGCGTGAATTGCTCGCCAAGAATCTCGCGGAGAGAAACCCGGCGCTTACGCAGCAAGATCTGAACTTCTCAGTTCAACGAACGATCGATCGCATCGTGTTCCTGCGAATCTGCGAGGATCGCGGCGTTGAAGAGTACGGCCGTCTACGGAGTCTCCTGGCCACGCCGAATGTCTATGCCCGCCTTGTCGAGCGTTTCCACCGCGCCGACGAGCGCTACAACTCGGGATTGTTTCACTTCGCGAAGGAGCGGGATCGCTCGGAAGCGTGTGACGAGCTGACGCCGCAACTCAAGGTCGATGACAAGGTGCTTCGGGACATTCTCGGGGGCCTCTACTACCCGTCCAGCCCGTACGAGTTCTCCGTCTTCCCGGCGGACATCCTCGGCAACGTGTACGAACAGTTCCTTGGCAAGGTCATTCGGCTGACGCCGTCCCACCGCGCCAAGATCGAGGAGAAGCCCGAGGTCCGGAAGGCGGGTGGCGTGTACTACACGCCGAGCTACGTCGTCGACTACATCGTCCAGAACACGCTCGGGAAACTCCTCGCGGAGCGATCCCCCGTAGAATCGAAGCCCGTTCGGATAATGGACCCGGCATGCGGCTCGGGGTCGTTCCTACTCGGGGCGTACCAGTGCCTTCTGGATTGGCACCTTGACTTCTGTGTCAACTCGGACCCCGAGAAGCTCGCGCGCCAGAAGCATCCGCCGGTCTTTCGCGGGCGGCACGGCGAATGGCGCCTAACCGCACAGAAGAAGAAGGAGATCCTCGTGAGCAGCATCTTCGGCGTCGACGTGGATGCCCAGGCCATCGAGGTGAGCAAGCTGTCATTGCTGCTGAAAGTACTCGAGGGGGAAACCGACGAGACGGTGAACGCCGCGCTGAAGCTCTTTCACGACCGCGCCCTGCCTGACCTGGGAAAGAACATTCGCCACGGCAATTCGTTGATCGGGCCTGACTTCCGGACCTTCGGGCAGCTGCGGCTTCCGACAATGGACGAGGAAGATGTCTTCGAGTTCGGATGGAAGGAAGCGTTCGCGGATGTCTTCGCTGACGGGGGCTTTGACGTCGTCATCGGCAATCCGCCGTATCTGTCATTCGCGGGGCGACAGGCTGTTGAAATCCCGGACCGGGTTCGCAGCTACTACGCGACGACCTACGAAAGCGGCGGCTGGCCGACGGCGCACACGCTTTTCCTGGAACGAGCGCTGAAGACCGTTTCCAAGCGATTTGTTTCATTCATCGTTCCGGACCAGGTGGGTCATCTCGTCGGCTACAGCTCGATTCGCGAGATCGCCGCGAGGGCGGGAGGGATCGCGGAGGTCAGATACTGGGGCGAGAACGTGTTCAAAAAGGTGACGACGCCTGCGCTGACGTTCGTCGTCGACAAGGCAAATCCGGGATGCCAGACGCGTGTCTTCTCCAAGGACGGAAGCGAGAGCTCCGGTTCGATCGCCAGCGGCGAACCTTGGGCGTTCTCCGCCTCAGCGGACCTCATCCGGCGCCTCCGGACAAACGCATTCTCGCTGGGGGAGCTCGTGACTGACTGCGGGATCCGGACGACCGCCGCGAAGGAGCAGGTCTTCGACCTCGTGGAGGCGAAGGGGAAATGCGTCGCCGCGCTCGAAGGTAAGCGTGTACAGCGATACGTGTGCGAGCCGCCGGACATCGCCGTACGGCTCGACTCCCGGAAGCCTGTTCATGTCGGGAGCGAGGAACGGTTTCGGTCTGCGGTGTTCCTCATCAGACAGACGGCGGCGTTTCCGATCGTTGGCCCGCGCGAGCACGCGACGCACTTCCGAAACTCGCTGCTCGCGCTGTGCACTCCCACGAACGGCCTCCACATCAACTACTTGGTCGCGCTGCTTAACTCCCGGCTTTTGCGATTCGTGTACGTCGAGACGACGCGAGAAGCCCTCCAGCGCACGTTCCCGCAGGTAAAGGTGGGCGCACTGCGAGGGCTGCCGATGCGCGGCGTCGACCTTACCAACGCTGACGACAAGCGCCGCCATGACGACCTGGTTCAGCTGGTGGACGACGCGCTTTCGATCCAGCGGCGCATGGCGCGGGAGAAGAATCCGATTCGAAAGGAAGCGCTCCAGCGCACCTTCGAACAAACGGACGCCGAGATCGATCGACGTGTCTTCGACCTCTACGGCCTATCCGACGCCGAGATCGCCTTCGTCGAGACAACGCTCAAGAGCCACTCGATGGGGCAGGGCGAGAGGCCGTCGTCGTGGAGACCGGAGGCCGGCCCAGTTGCGGGGCCCAAGCGGTCGCGGCCGGCAGAGCACCCATCGCGGAAGAGGAAGGCGGCGCGCGGCGCCTAGGGCTTCCGTCGTGGCCGATGGCGCTCGTGAGATGGCGTAACCATCGCGTTCACGAGTGCGGGGATGAGCTCGGGACGATATCGCGAACTCACGTTGGTCCCTAGGCCACGGAAGCATTCCTCTGCGCGAGCTCGGCTCCCGCAGAGCTTCAAAACGGCCGTGACAAGGAGCGGATCGCGCCATCCGGCGTTCAACCAGTCGAGGACGGCGAAGGTTGGATCGCTCTCCTCGCTGAACGCCACCGCCCACTCGCTCGCAACGTGGATGCTGCGAGGTCGGACCCCCTTCGACCTCAGGATCTTCTGGATGTGGCGGCACTTGAGCAGGAAGTCATCCAGGCGCAGGGCCCGATGGCGTGCGCTTCGTATGCCCGGACGACGTGGCTCATTCGGGAGCGGCGATGCGACCTTTGCGCGCGGCACGACGACAAAGCTAGCTTGAAAATTGCTCGCGACCACCGAGGGAGGGCCTATCGCGACGGATTAAGAGCTTTCGCCGCAGGTCCGCGTCGTCCTCTCGGATCCGCTTCAACGAGGACGTGCGGGTTCACCGAAGATCAAGCGGTGCTCGCCGGGATACTTGGTCTCGAGTTCATTGAAGAGGCGGGTCAGAATCGCCGGCGCTTCCGGCAATGCAGCGGTCAACGCCCCGTACCGGGTTCCGTCTCTTGCGTTCTTGAGGAGGTGCTCGAAGTCACCGACCTTCGCTTCGTAGTCTGCGCCGACCGCCAGTGTGGAACGCCGCGCAGCGATTCGCGTCGTGTGCGTCTTCTCGATCGTGTGTGCGCGCCGCTTCGCAGGAGCACTCCAATTGGTGATGAGCATCGATAGTTCCGATGCCGGATGGATGGCAACGCTCACGCGTCGCGATGCGTGCCCGAGGAACTCGGAGAGGTTCAGCAGTTGTGGAATCGTGACGTCATGAAGGTTTCGCCCGCCCAGCGGATCGACCGTGCCGAGGACGTGTGGCGATCGAAGCACCAACCACAACTCCTGAACGCGGCTGACCTGCTCCGAATCCTCACGAGCAAGCAGAGTTGCGAGGGACGTCCGAAAAGCATCGTAGCGAGGACCCGGGCGAAGAACGCTCGCCAGATTCTGACCGACGAAGGCGATCTGGCGGGCGTGCGGTGTCACCCAGTCGATGACATCCCCGTCATGCCAAGTGGTGGCAACAGCGCCACCAATCAGATCCTGGCCCGCTGTCGTGGCTCGGGGGCTCTCACGCGGGCGAACTGGGATCGCTTCGTGGGAGCCAGGTTTGGTGTCGGAACGCGACGAGGAGAGCCACGCATGAACGCGTTCGAGCGAAGACGGAGTACCTACGAGTTTCGGGGCGAGTTCGTAAAGCGCGCGCCGTCTCTTGCTGCGACACACGATCGGACTTCCGCGAACGAGCTGATTCAATCGTTGCTGTAGGTTTTTTCTCTCGACCCTCGTCCAGCCAGGCATTCCTTCGAGATGGAGTGCGATCATCGGAAGCTCACCCTTGAGCGCGGCGACTGCGATGATGGAGAAGCACTGGTAGTCGCACGGGCAACCGGCGGCCAGGAGCGGAACGCCATCAACTTCGAGCTTCGCGTCGGTCGGCTCGCTGAAGAGAATCCGTGCCACGGCGGCGGTGGGATCGGGTCCGGACGATCTGAATTTCGGCACGACGATGTAAGGATTCTCCGCCTCGTCGATCCCAATCTCGAGCCACTCGATCTCAGCCATGGAGCGCCGGCAGGATTGTACTCGCGCCACGCGCTCATCGAATTCCGATCGAATCGGGATCGAATCGGGATCGAATAAAACACCAACGGTTTTAATAGCTTGCGGGTCGGCGACCCACGGTTCATAAAGAAAACAACCCGCTCGCGACGCTGAAGGCGCACGCGCTCGGGTTGTTGACGAAGACGGGGTCGAATCCCGGTCTTGGCGAAAGTTGCACCTGACGCCAAGCAAGAAAACAGGCTCCAACGAACCTTAACTGGAGGTCCGTGATGACTGCGTCCGC
Organism: Myxococcota bacterium; assembly: GCA_030852505.1. GTDB lineage: Bacteria > Myxococcota_A > Polyangia > Polyangiales > Polyangiaceae > PMG-095. The sequence continues at coordinate 9,187 of JALYWZ010000031.1, forward strand.
CCGAGATCCGATACCCCGTGGCGACGGCGAAGCCCCTGGGCCGCCAAGCGGAGTCTCGGTGACGTCTCCGTCAACCGAGACGGTACAGGGGCTCTTAGAAGCGCGCAAGTCCGCGGTTCGACTGCAGTTCTCGCCGGCGCCGCGTAACCGGCTCACGCTCGCGCGGCAAGCGGAGCTCGCGCTCCTGCTCGATCTCGCGATCCGTGACGACGGCGGGGTCGTTTCATCTGGTGAGCTGCTGCGCCGCTTCGCCGAACAGCACGACATCCGGGATGCCACCGTTCAGTCCCTCGTTCACGCGCTCGGGACGACGCTGCCGCCAGCGTTTCGTGCGGTCGAATGGCGATCACCGGAGTAAACCTTGTCGCGCCCGACCGAGGAGCGACCGCGGGACTCCGACGCCGCCCGATGGGAGGCGCGGGATCAGCGTCAGGCGCCAAGCGGCGCCTCGGTAGCATCCCCATCAAAGGAGGCGGTGCCGGGTGTTCGGAAGGCTACTCCCGCCTGTTGCCCAGAGGCCGACTCCCCCTGTCAGCTTCCGGCCATGAGTGGTTCGCTCGCCCGTCCATCGGAGCGAGGGGCCTCATTCACAGCCGATCATATCGAGACCGCCGAGTTCTCGCTGACGGCAGCGGCTCTCCTTATCGAGCTCGCTAGCCGTGCCCTCGGGCAGGACGCGTTCCTTCACCTCGTTTTGGGCGACGATCTCGTGTGGCGTTCGCGCGGCGAAGTTGGTGGTAGTCACGTCGATCCCCGCGCTGCGGCTCAGCGCCGTTCCACCCCAAAACCCGGACGCCGCCCGCGCGAGTTCGCGATCCCCATAGAGGAGATCGTGCGTCTCCGCGACGAAGAAGGTTGGTCGCAGAAAGAGCTCGCGGAACGCCTGGGGACGTCGGAATCGACGATTTCGAGACGTGTCGCCGAACACGCGGCTGCAAATCCCTCGAACGTGGTTGCAAGCGTCGCCGATTGCGAAACCGGTTTCGAAATGCCTGTGACTCAGGACCCCAAAGCGAAACTCAGATAAGCGAATCAGAGCCGGAGCACCGGCGGGCGCATGGCACGCGATGTGCACCCAGGTCGGTCGCCGTCTGCATCGAGCCAAGTGCTCGAGCCCGGCGGAGGTGCGCCTCATGCAGTCTTCTTCGTTAAAGCAGAAAACGCTTCCGGATGATGAGCTTCGCGGCCACGTCTCGCGATTCTACGACGCCGCGGGCGACGCGCTCCGCTCCGATGATCCCGCGGAAGGGTGGAACGCCGCGTTCACCTACGCCAAGGAGCACGCTCTTTCCTCGCGGGTCATGACGCGCGTCTTGTCCGTGCTTCGCAAGGAACACGGCGTTGCGGCGGAAATCCTCGCCGATTGGATGCGGGAGGGGTCGGAGGCGCTCGGCGAGGCGATCACTCCCGATCAAGCTGACACCCTCACGAATCGCGGCATCGAAGCGAACGCGGTGTCCGTGTCCTGGGAACACGGCGCGCTCATACGCGAGCTCTATTCGTGGGCGGACCGCTTCAACCAGGCGTTCTTCCGAGGGGACCTGCCGCCGCCCGTGATCGCGATTCAGCACGCAAGACGGCGTGCACTCGGCACCTACTTGCCTGCACGCGACGGGTACGGCTTGCGCTTCCGGATCGTGCTGAACACCCGCTATCTCTCGCGGCCATGGGCGGACGTGCTGCGCACGCTGCTCCACGAGATCGTCCACCAGTGGGAGGACGTGGAACACGGTCGACGTCGCGGGGGGCCGTACCATACGAAGACGTTCCGGGACAAAGCGCTCGCGCTCGGCATTCCGACGGATGAGCGGGGCGTTTCGCTGGACGTGCTCGCAGAGGGCGCCTTCATCAGGCTCCTCCGCGAGCACGCCGTCCCGCTGAACGAGATCGTCTTGAAGCCCGTAGCGACGCTCAAGACCTCGCCGCGGGCATCGACGCTTCAGAAGTGGACATGTGCCTGTTACACGAACATCTGGACCGCGCGCGGTACGAACCTTCAAGCACGCTGCGAGGACTGCGGGGAACTCTGCGTGCGCACGCGATGACGGTTGCCCGAACATCGATGGTCGGCCTGGTGTGAAGGTCCGAGGGGCATCCGCGAGATCGGTCAACAGCGCTGGGCATGCGGGGTCAACGCGCCGAAAAAGGACAAAAATGAACCATTTCAGTAGGGTTAGGCAGTGGTGTGCCTGCGCCGCGCTCATGGGCGGCGGAATCGTGGCGCTCGGTTGCGGCAGTGCGCGCGCCGAGGAGACCTACGCCAAAGCCTGTCTTTCGGTCGGCCTCTGCGACGAACCGCCGAAGGTACCGGTCGTAGTCGACGTCGTTTGCGACCGCTCGGTAGGCTCGAGCTGCAACGATCAAATGCTGACGGAGACGGTTGGGATCGTGCTCCGTCGCGTCGCAGACCGGCCGAGGTCAGAAGTGCGGCTCTGGTTCCAGGGTAAGGACGCCGGAGAGACGGTGCTCGTCGGCGAGCAGCTCGTACCGTTACTCCCCCGCGGCAGCCAGCGCGCGCGTGAGGCGCAGATGAAGCGGTTCGTTGGACAGGCGACCGAGCTCCTTCGGGCAGCGTCCCGAAGCCAATTCGACTCGCGCCCGATCCGAAAGAGTCCCATTGCAGCGGCGATTTCTAAGCTCACGCTCTCGGACACCAAGGGGCTGTTCAGGCACATCGTCGTGATCACCGACGGCAAGGAGGTCTCGTTCACCGACTTCGAATGCGGGTTTCTTCCGTCGGAAAAGCGTTTCATCGCGGCGCTGAAGAAGCGTGGATTGCTGTCTCCGGGGTCGCTTGTGAGATCTTCGGTGGAGTTCGCGTACCTCCGAGGAGAACCAACGCCCGGACGCGGTTGCCCGGTGCAAGTCGACCGCGAAGTCCAGATCCGAGCGCTCTGGACCGCCGCGCTCCGTTTGGCCGGCGCGGAGCAGGTCCGGATGAGCGCGGGGCAGCCGACGCTCTTTGAGGCATCGGAAGTTCCGGAACGTGCGGAAGAGCACTCATCAATCACCGTGCCGGTGAACGTGTCCCGTTCCGTGCCCAGCCAATTCGGCAAAGGAGATTATCGATGAACCTCGTTCGACAGCTCATCGTGAAATACGGCGCGCGTACCGATGCGCGCAGCGGACTCGCGTCCGTCGAGGACCGCATCATCGCCGAACTTGGGCCCCGTCCGAACGACGACCCCTTCCTGAACCCCAGGTACGCCGATGCCGTACGCGTCCTGGGGGACCGCGCGCGCATGGAAGAACTGCGGGAAGATCTCACGAGGGCGGAGGACAGCATCGGGGACACACAGCCGCCGATCCTGTACTCGCTCGGCCTCATTCTAGCGATCGGCGTCGAGGCGCTGGGCGCGGTCCTCGTCCTTCGATCGCTCGGATTTCCGCCGGTCGAGCGCCTCTGGCTCGGCGTAGGTCTAACCATCGCGCTCGTGCTCGTGACGGCGGTCGTCGCCCGGCGCACCTCGGGGCGGGGCGACGCCAGTCCGCCAGCGTCGGCCGGGGCAAAGATCGGGAGGCTGCTCGCTCGCTCGGCCGGGACGCTCGTTGCGCTCGCCGCGTACGCGCTCTTGATCGCGGCGATCGCGGCCATCAGGTGGCTCGACGCATCCGCGGAGAGCGAATCGGTCGTGAGCTCTCTTGCGAACCCGGTCTTGCTCGTCGCAATCGCCGTCGCGCCGGCGTGGGCGGTCGAGATGTTGATGCGGAAGCGCGCCCCTGCCAGCGCCGCGCGAGTTGAAGCTCGCCGCGTGCGTGGACGCCTCGGGGAAGCCGAACGTGCGCATAAGCGCGCGCACGTCGAAGTAGGCGCCTTCGCTCGCAAGCTCGCGCAATGGGATCGCGAAGCCGCGAGCCGCCGCGCCCTGTATCAAACCCACCACCGGCTCGAAGCCGCGAAAGATGCGGCCGCTGCCGTCCAGGCCAGGCGCCCGCTCCGATCACGGAGCTAGCCCGGCGCGCTGCGCTCGCCGAGCAACAACAAGGATCCCCGTGGACAAGATATCGAGTCGGTCAACCCGACCAACTCGATCTTGTTCAAGGACAACAAGCTGCAGAACAACAAGCTGAGCACCCGAGAGGCACACCACCATGACCAACATGAACAACGGAGCCCAAGACACCGGTCCCGCGAACCATCCGAGCTACGTCGTCGGGCCGCCGCCGCAGCCGAAGAGAACCGTGAGCGTGCTCACGGCCGGCGCGAATCGCGGTGCTCGCGAGAACGTGCCCGCGTTTCGCTCTTTCAACGAGCGTTCCATCGCAGCGGAAATCGTGCCGATCTACGTGGACCCGGTTCCGGGCCGGGCGGTTGAGCAGCAGCGGTACGCTGAACTACAAGGAGTCCGCTCGGGGGCCATCGAGGGCCGCGTCGAGGACGTCGTGAAGGCCATCGGGTCGGCCTCGGACGAGCCGGTGGCCGTCCATATCGACCGTGCCAGCGGGGTCGCGAGCGTCTTGCGCGGGACGATGGACGCGCGCCGCGCCCTCCTCATCTACCTGCTCGTCCGGCTGCCGAGCGGGCGCCTCCTCGGCGTCGCGTGCGCCTTTGGTGCCGGCGACCGCGCCGCCCGTGAGGGCGCCGCCGTGTTCTTCCAAGTACTCGCGGACGTGTCGGAGCGAAACGGCTCCGACGCCATCCTCGGCAGCGGCGCGGATCCGGCGCACGTGCGCGCGGAACCGGCCATCCGTGCCTGGTTCCGCCGCCACACCGAGCAGAACCTCGCGAAGATCGCTGCAGGCCTCGAGCCCGCCACGAACACCTGCGAAGTCACGCCGGACGGGAGCGACATTGTTCCGTTGGTCGCCGCGATCCAGGCAGCATGGTCCGATCCGGTCGAGCTTGCTGAGCGGATCCTTGGCAATCCCACAGCGCCCATCCGAAGGGGGTCGCGCTTCATGCTCGCGGAGGTCGTGCCCGGTGCGGGCATCCGGCTGCATCCGTCACGCCGCCGGACGGACGGCCGCGTGACGGTGAACGGCGTCGAGATCGTGGATCGCTCGGAGTTCGAACGCGTCGCACGCGAACACGAAACGCGCGAGCTCGCGCGCCGTGAGGCCGCGGAGCGACAGGCGGAACTTGCCCGCGTGCGGGCGGAGCGCGAAACCCTGTCGCTCCTGAACCCCGTGCTCACGACGGACTAGAGGGGGC
>JALYWZ010000952.1 GCA_030852505.1 Myxococcota bacterium
CCTTGTCCTGCAAGTCGGCGTCGAAGGCGGCCAGGGCCTTCCAGGCCTCGCGACAGGCGTGGTCGCTCTCGTCCTCGGTCACCTGGAGACGCGGCCCCCAGACCTCGAACATGCGCCGCGCCAGCAGGTTCGGCTCCGTGAAGGTCAACGCCGGATCGAGGTACTCGATGCCGCGGGTCGCGAAGAAGTCGACCTCCTTGGTGAAGGCCGCCTTCATCACGTCCGGCGTGCCAGCGACGATCGGGCACGAGGCGTTGTCCATCGTGTCCGTCACGAAGTTCGGCACGTGGGTGAGGATCGGGAAGAAGATGTAGTTGAGCTGCCGCTTCCGCTCCGGCTCGTGCTTGTGAAAGAGCAGGTTGTGGATGTGGGCCTGCGTCACCTTGCTCGGGAAGCACGGATCGACCGAGCCGTACTTGCCGCCCTCGACCCACATCTCTTCGCTCGTCTGATCGCTGAACACCACGTTCGAGCGCCCGACGCCGAGCGCCTCGAAGTAGGCGCGGAAGAACGGCGCCGTGCTGTACATGTTGAGCACGCGCGGCATGCCGATGCGGATCGACTTGCGGCGCTGCGTGGCCTCGGCGCTCGAGCGCTGGAAGGGCCGCGTGTAGCGCTCGCGCTGGATGCGGAACAGGCTCTTTTTGACGCGAATGTCCTCGATCGGCGTGCCCTCGGCGGGCAGCGGCTCGGCGTCGTAAATGTGCGCGAACGCGCGGTTCGCCTCGTAGTCGACCAGGTTCGGGAACGCCGCCGCCGTCTTCTTCCTCTCGGCGACCAGCGCCAGCATCGCGTCCTTGCTCTCGACCGTTCCCTTCTCGCAGGAGAAGCCGGAGATGTAGCGGGCCGAGCTGCCGTCGGGGCGCGCGGTGTCGATGAAGGTGCGCTTGCACTCGTTCGGACAGAAGTGACACACGGTCTCTTCGTCGTTCTTGGTCGAGTACTCGAGCGCGAGCGAGGCGGACATGCCGATGAACGTCGATTTGCCGCTGCGCTTGTAGCGGCGCAGCGTCTCGATCGCGGCGCCGATCGCGCCGGCTTCACCGGTGTGCGGGTGCACGAACACCTCGGCACCCGGCACGCGCTCCTTGATGTAATCGACCTGCGCCTTGACCGCGGCCAAGTTGTACTGCGTGCCGCCCTGCAGCACGAACTTCGTCCCGAGCGAGGCCAGGCGCGGGATCTGCACCACGTACTGCCAGACGTTCTTCGGCAGCACCTGCGCGAGCCCCGCCAGGAGCTCCTCCTTCTGGTAGCCCTCTTTCTGGAAGTTCACCCGGTCGGAGTCGAGGAACACGGCGCAGCCGTAGCTGAACTTCGGCGCAAGCTCGGCCTTGAAGGCGTTCTCGGCGTAGTCCGTGACGGCGATCCCGAACTGATCGGCCATCGCCTGCAGCAGCATGCCGTTGCCGGCGCTGCACGAGTTCGACAGCTTGAAGTTCTGGATGTCGCCGTTCTTCATGAACAGCACCTTGATGTCCTGCCCGCCGATGTCGCAGATCACGTCGACGTCGCCGAAGAAGTGCACGGCGCTCATCATGTGCGCGACCGTCTCGACGATGTTCACGTCGGCGAGCACCGTCTGCTCGAGCACGTCCGCGGCGTAGCCGGTGGCGCCGAAGCCGAGGCACTCGAAGGTCGCGCCCTGGCTCGCGACGTGGTCGTCGATCTTCTTCAGCAGCTCTTTCGTGTCCTGGATCGGGTTGCCCTTGGAGAGCTGGTACGCCTTGCAGATGATCTCGCCGTTCTCGTCGATCAGCACGGCCTTCGAGGAGGTCGAGCCGCCGTCGAGGCCGATCACGCCGCGCACGACCTGTCCCGGGCGCAGCTCCGGCGGGACGAAGCGCGGGATCTTGTAAGCGTCGACGAAGCTGGTGGTCTCGTTCTGGTTCGCCGACAGCGGCGGGCCCGCCTGCTCGCCGAGCCGCGCGCGCCGGCCGTTGGTGATGAAGTCTTCGAGCGCCGCGAGGCCGTGGAAGGCGCCCGCGTCGTCGCTCTCGGCCATGCCGTACAGCGCCGCGCCGAAGGCCGCGTACAGATCCGCGTTCTCTGGCACGAAGATCAGCTCCTCGATTGGCACGTCCTTCGGGTAGTCGTAGCCGCGGTCGCGCCAGGTCTCGGGGATGCGCTGCTGCCAGCACTCTCGGAGGAAGGGCAGGTAAGTGTTGGGGCCGCCGAGCAGCAGCACCTTGGCCTTCAAGGTGTTGCCGCGCGTGAGCACGCTCAGGTTCTGGAGAACGATCGCGTCGGCGAGCGAGTTCAGCACCTCGTCCTTCGGGATCCCCGATTTGACGAGGTTCACGATGTCCGTCTCCGCGAACACGCCGCATTTGGCGGCCACGTGGTGCAACTTGCCGTCGTCGAAGTGGAGCGCCGTGGCGTAGCCCGGCTCCGCGCCGACCTTGATCATGCACTTGTCGATGGTGGCGCCCGTGCCCGACGCGCACTTGTCGTTCATGGAGGTGCCGGCCGTCTTCTGGCCGGTGTTCTTGTCCTCCTTGAACA
>JALYWZ010000953.1:0-1379 GCA_030852505.1 Myxococcota bacterium
CCGGCTCGGGTGCCCGCTCGACGGGAGCGCGCGTGGCCCTGGCTGGCTCGAGCTTCTCTGGTTCGGGCAGCGGAGCCTCGGGAGGAGGCGGTGGTGGCGGCTCGGGCGGGAGAAATTCCACCTCGACGGGCGGAGGAGGCCGGGTCTGCGCCGGCTCGGTCGGGGCCAGCGTTCCGGCAACGGCGTGGCCTGCCACGGCAACCACGAGCATCGCGAGCGTCAGCCCCCGGCGGCGGCGGCTGCGCTCGAACAGGTCGTGAACGAAGCCGCCGTGGGGGAGTGAAACTGAATTCATGGTCGTCTCCTGCAACGTCCAAGCGGACGCTCACTGAGCCACGGATTTGGGCTCGAGCCTGTCGGCTGCGAACGCGATCTTGACGACGCCGGCCTCGCGCACGGTGTCGACCACGTGCATCACGTTGCCGTGGCTGGCGGCCGCCGAAGCCGATACTACCGTGCGGAGCTCGGGGTTCTGTTTCAAGGCGCGCCGGGCCTGATCGGCGAGCGCTGCGTCCGAGAGCACGGGCTCACCGTTGGCCATGATTTTACCGTCCGGTGCGATGGCGATCGTGAGCGTGGTTTGCGTGGCGCCGGCGCTGGCCGCTTTCGGCAGGTCGAGCGGGATGCCCTGGCCGGCGATCAGCTTTGCCGTGACCATGAAGATGATCAGGAGCACGAGCGTGATGTCGACCAGAGGGGTGACGTTGATGCCGGTGATCGCGTCGTCGTCGTGAGCTGCGTTTGCCATGGTTTTACCGATGGTCCGGGGGGGGTTGGGAGAGCTCGTCAGCCTGCGATTGCGCGCGCTCGCTCGATGCGAAGCGGTTGTGAGCTTTCTTCGGCGCGCTCCGCGACGTTCGATTGCAGCGCCGGAGCGGCGAAGCCCGGGCCCCCGCGCGTCTTCAGGTACGCGAGCACGATGTGGCGCAGCGCTTCGGTGTTACCGAGGATCGACTTGATCCGTCGATTGAAGTAGTTGAAGGCGGCGACGGCGGGGATCGCCACGGCCAGGCCGATTGCCGTCGCGACCAGCGCTTCGGCGATCGCGCCCATCACGTCGGTGCTGGCGCCGTTGGCTCCGACGCTCTGCAGCTTGTCGAATGCCTGCACGATGCCGATCACGGTGCCGAGCAAACCGACGAACGGCGCGTTGTTGCCGAGCGTACCGAGGAACGCCAGGCGCCGTTCGAGGCGCATCCGCTGGAGCGCCGCCGCGCTCGACATCGCCTCTTCCGCGGCTTCGGGCCCGCGTTGCACCTGGCGGAGACCGGCTGCCACCACCGCGGCCTCGGCCGAGTGCGAGCCGTCGACCAGCTCGTAGGCGCCGCCAAGGTCGTTCTGCTCGAGGCGCTCGGCGAGCAGTCGCGCCAGCCGCTCGA
>JALYWZ010000953.1:1389-2505 GCA_030852505.1 Myxococcota bacterium
AAGAACCACGAGCGCTCGAGCATGATCGCGACGCTGATCACGCTGAGAGCGATCATCAGATAAAGAATCGGAGAAGCGCCGATATCGAGAAGCATGATTTTGGAACGTTCGACGAGTGACATGACTATTGGTTCTCCCTGAGGGTGTGGCGGGCTCCAAAGCACGGCTCGTGCCAGCTCGCGCATGGCTCGGGGCCGCGAAATTCAGGCGGTTTCGCGGTCGCGAAGCGGGTGCGCCTCCAGCGACGGACAGCTGTCCGTCCGGCTCCGCGACGGTCGTCCGGTGTCCGAAGCGGCTAGTCGGTGAACGTTCTTGGGCTCCACGGTGGAGCACGCGAGTGCGAATTCGTCGCATTTGTTTCGAGCGAATCGGGTCGATCGTGAATCGAAGTTCTCGTTCGTACGACGAGCGTTCACGCCAGCGCTTCGAGCCTGGCCCGAAGCTTGCTGAAGGCTCGGTGGCGATGAACAACTCGAACGATCACACTCCCACTCGGCTCGCCCGAAGACGACTCGAATCGTCGTGGCGCGCGCTCTTGATTGCGTGCGCCACACTCGGTTTTTCCGGGTTCGCACGGGCGGAGCCCGAAGGGGGTGACGGCACCGCGACGAGTGAGCCCGCTCTGGTCGCTCCAGAGCTCGTGGAGAACGCCGAGCCCGTCTACCCGGAGAGCCGGCGCGCGAGCGGAGAGACGGCGAAGGTCGTGCTCTCTCTCACGCTCGACGAAGCGGGCGCCATCACCTCTGCCAGCGTGCTCGAGTCGGGCGGAGAAGACTTCGACGCGGCCGCGCTGCAAGCCGCCAAGCGGCTCGTGTTCGAGCCCGCGCAGAAGGGCGGCAAGGCCGTCCCCGCGCGGATCGCCTTCCGCTTCGATTTCGAGCTGAAGGAAGCAGCCCCGCGCCCGGCCGAGCCCGCGCCGCAGCCCGTCGCGGCGCCCCTTGCTCCGAAGGCGGCGCAGCCCGCGCCCGAAGCGCCGCCCAGCGTCGATATCGACGTCGAGGGCGAGCGCCCGCCGCGCGAGGCCACGAAGCGCGTGATCTCCGCCGAAGAGATCACGAAGATCCCCGGTACCAACGGCGACGCGCTGCGCGCGGTCACGAACCTGCCCGGCGTGGC
>JALYWZ010000954.1 GCA_030852505.1 Myxococcota bacterium
CGCTACTACTTCACTGACCCGACGCAGCGCATCGTGTACGAGCCGGACTGACGATGGAGGCACTACCGCTGCGCGAAGTGATCCAGGGCGACGCGTTCACCTGGCTCGACGAGCACCCCGCCGAGCCGGGCAGCAGCGTGATCACGTCGTTGCCCGACCTCTCCGAGCTGCCGGAGCTCGGCCTCGAGGGCTGGCGCTCGTGGTTCATCGCCGCCGCCGAGCGCGTCCTCCGCTGGCTGCCGGACGACGGCGTCGCGATCTTCTATCAGAGCGACATCCGCTGGCAGAACGTGTGGATCGACAAGGCGCACCTCGTCCATTGCGCCGTGGACAACGCGGGTCAAAAGCTCGTGTTCCACAAGATCGTCTGCCGCAGCGCTCCCGGCACGATCAGCTGGGGACGCGCCAGTTACTCCCACCTCTTGTGCGCCGCCAAAGCCGCGCTCGCGGGCTCCCGCAAGCCGGGCCCGGACGTACTCCCCGACGCCGGCGCCATGCCCTGGAGTCGCGCCATGGGCGTCGAAGCCTGCCGCCTCGCCTGCTCGTTCCTCCGGGACAACACCAGCACGCGCCGAGTCGTGGATCCCTTCTGCGGCAAAGGCACCGCCCTCGCCGTCGCCAACAGCTACGGCTTCGATGCGCTCGGCGTAGAACGCAGTGGGCGTCGCTGCCGTGCTGCACGCAAGCTCCTCATCGACGTTGCCAGCACTGAGCGGCCCTGAATTTTTAACAGGAAGACGGGAAGACAAGAAGTCCGGAACAAGAGATTGGTTCTGGTTCTGCCAGACTTGTCTGACACCAGCAGCAGATGCTGTCGCTCGATCGTAATTGGGTGCAGATCCTGAAAGTCTGGGAACTGCACCCAATTGGTTTCAGGTTCAGCTGGAGTTGTCAGACCCCAAATCAAAAAATCCTGTCTTCCCGTCTTCCTGTTGCTCGATCGTAATTGGACGTCCGCGCCGTTACTTGGCTCGGCGAATGGTGACCTTTTCGATCTTGGTGGGCTTCACGGAGCGGTCGCCGTCGACCTCGACGCTGGCGAGCTTTTCAATCACGGTGGTGGGGCCGCATTTGCCGAAGATGGTGTAGCCGTTGTCGAGGTGGGGGGCGGAGCCGTCCATGATGAAGAACTGCATCGAGTTGGTGTTTGGACCACGGTTCGCCATGCACAAGAGGCCGCGCTCGGAGTGATAGGCGTTCTCCCAGATCTCGTCGGGGATCACGTAGCCGGGCTCGCCGCGGCCGGTGCCTTCGGGATCGCCACCCTGGATCATGAAGCCCTTCACGACGCGGTGGAACGTGGTGCCGTCGTAGGCGGGAGCCTTCACCCAGCTGCCCTTCGGGTTCTTGTAGTCGCGCAGGCCGCGGGCCAGGCCCACGAAGTTGGCGACGGTGATCGGCGCCTTGTCGGCGAACAGCTCGCACTCCAGCTTGCCTAGGTCGGTCTTGATGTCCGCCATCAACACGCCCTTGCCGGGGAGGCCGGCGATGGCCGTCTCGAGCTTGAACACTCCGTGGAGTGGATCGTCCGAGCTCGGGACGACGCTGGCGACGGGCTTGGCGACGACCTTCTTGTGACCCGCGGGTGGCTCGCTGATCTTCGCCGCGGAAGACGGCGGGAGCTCGAGCGCGCTGCTCGCCGAAGGAGCGCTGGTAGCGGCGCTCGGCGTCGCGCTCGCAGCGCCGCTTTCTGCCGCCGGGGAGGAGCTCGCCGGCGCGGCTTCCTGCACGGCAGCGGCGGTCTCGGCTGGCTTCGCGGGCTCGGCTTTTTCGGTGGGACGCTCGGCCGTGGGCGTGGGTTCCGGCGTGCGATTGCAGGCCAGGGCGCTGCATACGGCCACGAGGCAAAGGGCGGAAGCAGACGTCGTTCGTTGCATGGCGGCCGGACGCTAGCGCTTTTCGGGCCGCCTGGGGAGGCGCTGCCGCGACGCTACCGTCAGTTCTCGATCGTCACGCGCATGCCCGCGACCACGCCATGGCGGCGGCACCACCCGGCGTTCACCTCGAGCACGTGAGCCGCGGGACAGGGCACGGAACGAGCGCGGTCGTTCAACACAGGAACCTGCTCCTGGATTCCCGCGATGGTGCCGTCCTTCGCGATGAACAGCATGTCGAGCGGAATACAGGTGTTGTGCATCCAGAACGAGCGGACGCTCTCGTCTTGCCAACTGAAGAGCATGCCCTGCTCTTCGGGCATCGACGTGCGGTACATCAACCCGCGCGCTTGCTCCTCGCGCTTCGTCGCGACCTCGACTCGGATCGAAGGGCTGCCGGGGGCCGCGGGGAACTTCACCGACGCCTTCGGGAGCTCCGGTCCGGGCTCGGGCTCGGTGGGGCAAATGCTCGCGGGCTCTTCGGCCTCTGGCGCCTGTTCCGGCGTCGGCACGAGGCACGGGGGCTTTTCGGTGGCGGTCGGCGCGGGCATCGCGGTCGAGATTTGAGCGGCGCCGCCGGTCGCGTTCGCCGGCGCGGCGCCGGCTGCCGCTGTGCGCATTCCCTCGGAG
>JALYWZ010000257.1 GCA_030852505.1 Myxococcota bacterium
GAGCGGCGCGAGGTCCCCGAGCGCGCTCAATCGAGGATCCGCAGCCGCGCCTCGCCGTCGCGGATCCGGTCATGCGGTTGGGGCGTTCGGGCCGTGGCGCGGCAAGCGGAGCTCGAAGCGCGTGGTGCCATTTTCCGAGTGCGCGGTGATCGCTCCGCCGTGCGCGATCGCGATCTGCGAGACGATGTAAAGGCCCAACCCGAGCCCGTCGCGCCGGCCGTTGCCCCGCCGAAACGGCTCGAAAAGGTGCGGGAGGATCTCGGCCGGCACCTCACCGCCGTTTTCGATGCGGAAGCAGACCTCCGAGGCGTGACCGCCGTCGAGCCGCAGCACGACGGGGCGGGCCGCATCGCCGTGCCGGATCGAGTTACCGATCAGATTCGAAATCACCTGCTCGAGCCGCGGGGCGTCCCACTCGCCGTGCAAGTCGCCGGCGGATTCGACCTCGATCGAGCGATCGGGAGCCGCGGTCTTGTGCTCGGCGACGACCTTCCGGCAAACCGCGAGCAGATCGGTCGGGGCGCGCTGGATCAGGATGCCGCCGCCGATGCGCGCGCGCGTGAGATCGGACAGATCGTCGATCATCTTGGCCATGCGCCGGCTGCTCGAGCGGATGCGCTGGATCAGCGGCTGGATCGAGGAGCCGGCCGCGCTGCGCTCCAGGATGTCCGTGGCCATCACCACGGCGTTGAGCGGGTTGCGCAGGTCGTGCCCGATCGCAGCCACGAACGTCTCGTTGAAGCGCAGCGTGTCGGCAAGCTCGTTCGTGACCCGCTCGAGCTCTTGCCGCTGCCGGTACAGCTCGTAAAAGGTCTGGGTCTTGTGGCGCAGGATCCGCGCGTCGATCGGCTTGAACAGGAAGTCCACCGCGCCCGCGTCGTAACCTTCGAAAATCCGGTGTTGCTCGCGCAGGCCCGCCGTCACGAAGATCACCGGTACGCGGCGCGTGCGCTCGGTCCCGCGCATCAGCTCGGCGAGCTCGAAGCCGTCCATCTCCGGCATTTGCACGTCGATCAGCGCCAGCGCGACCTCGTGCTTCAGGAGCAGCTCCAGCGCTTCACGGCCGCTCCGGGCCTTGAGCAGCTCGAGCTCGGGGCGCTCCAGCAATTTTTCGAGCACGAGCAGGTTTTCCTCCAGGTCGTCGACCAAGAGGAACTTCACGGGGGCGAAGGGCTGCGTCTTCATGGCGTCCCTCTGGTGCCGAATTCGGCGAGTAAGTCGCGGATCCCGAGCAGATCGAGAACGCGGTCGGGGGTGAAGCGCCGGAGCGCCGCCTGCGGCATGGCGGGCGCCGCCGCGGTGTCCGGGTGCTGAACGACGGTGAACCCCCCTGCTGCGTGGATCGCCGCGAGCCCCTCGGCGCCGTCGCTGTTGGCCCCCGTGAGCAATACGCCGACCACGCGCGGTCCGAAGGCGGAGGCCGCCGATTCGAACAGCACGTCGATCGAGGGCCTCGAGAAATTCACGGGGCCGTCCGCGTTCAACGAGAGCAGCCCGCCCGATTCGACGAGCAGATGGTAATCGGGCGGCGCGAAGTAAACGGTGCCTGGCTCGAGCGGCTGCTTGTCTTCGGCCTCGACCGCGGAGACGCCCGTGAACAGGCTGGGAAGCAAGCTCGGCGTGTGAGCCGGGACGTGCACGACGATCGCCAGCGGCGGGTGGCGGGCCGCGAGCCCCGCGAACACCACGCGCAGGGCTTCGATGGCTCCGGCCGAAGCTCCGGCGACCACCAGCTCGACCTCGGAAGGCACGTTGCGAGGCACGGGCGTCATTGCTTTTGGTACCAGCGCTCTTCGCGCGCGAAATCGCTGAATGCCGAGGAGTTGGCGGAGAAGCGCAGGCTCTCCTTGCTGCCGAGCCCGAGGAAACCCTTGCGGCACAGGGAGTCGCGAAACAGTGCGGTCGCTCGGTCCTGCAGGGACTTGTCGAAGTAAATGAGCACGTTGCGGCACGAGACCACCTGCACCTCGGCGAACACGTTGTCCGTGGCGAGGCTGTGGTCGGAGAACACGACCCGGCTGCGCAGGCTGCGATCGATCACGGCCGCGCCGTAGGCGGCCGTATAATGCTCAGACAGCGAGTGGCTGCTGCCCGAGCGACGGTGGAGCTCGCTGAAGGCCGCGATCCGGTCGAGCGGGTAGACACCCTCGGCAGCCTTCTCCAGGCTCTCGCCGCTGATGTCGGTGGCGTACAACATGCTGCGCTCGAGCAGGCCCTCCTCGCGCAGGATGATCGCGAAAGAGTACGGCTCCTCACCCGTGGCACAGCCGGCGATCCACAGCTTGATCGACGGATAGGTGCGGAGCAGGGGCACCACGCGCTCGCGAAAGGTCTTGAAATAGCCCGGATCACGGAACATGTCCGTCACCTGCACCGTCAGGTAACGGAGCAGCGCGCGGAACATCGCGGGGTCGTGGAGCACGCGCTCTTGCAACCCGGACAGCGTGCTGCAGCCGAACGAGCCGAGCGCTTGCTGGAGGCGCCGCCGGATCGACGCCACCGAGTAGCCACGGAAGTCGTAGTGGTACTTCTGGTAGATGGCCTCGAGTAGCAGCCGGAGCTCCAGTTCCGTGTCTTCCCTCATCTCCGCCTCGCTCAACGTGGCATCCAGACCCGGAGCAGGGACAGTAACATCTCGACGTCGAGCGGCTTCGAGGCAAAGTCGTTGCAGCCGGCCTCGAGGCAGCGATCCTGATCGTCCTTCATGGCCTTGGCCGTGAGCGCGATGACCGGCAAGCGCGCGAGCTCGGGCCGCTTGCGGATCTCGCGGGTGGCCGTGATGCCGTCCATCTCCGGCATCATCACATCCATCAGCACCAGGTCGATCTTCGGATTTTTCTCGAGTATTTCCAGCGCTTCACGGCCGTTGCGCGCGATATCGACCTTGGCGCCCTTCGGCTCGAGCACGTGGCTCAGCGCGAACACGTTGCGGACGTCGTCCTCGACGATCAGGATCCGCCGGCCCTCGAACACGGCTTCTCGATCGCGCACCTCGCGCAACATGCGCTGGCGCTCCGGGGGCAGCTCGGACTCGACCTGGTGCAGGAACAGCGTGACCTCGTCGAGCAGGCGCTCGGGCGAGCGCGCACCCTTGACGATGATCGAATCCGAATAGCGGCGGAGGCTTTGCTCCTCCTCGGCCGTGAGCGAGCGCCCGGTGTAGACGATGATCGGTGGGAACGGGTACGTCTCGTCGGTGGCCATCCGCTCGAGCAGCTCGGCTCCGGACGCGTCGGGCAGGCTCAGATCGGTGACGACGCAGTCGAAGGTGCGGCTCCGGACCTGCTTCAGGGCCTCCGCAGCGCTGCCCACGGCGACGGTCTCGACCTCCCCGCCGTCGAGCAGCTTGCAGATGCTGTCCCGCTGCACCGGATCGTCTTCGACCACCAGCACCCGCCGCATCGAGCGGGTCAGCGCCTGCTCCACGCGCTGGAACGCCTGGATCAGCGCCTCGCGCGAGGCCGGCTTCTGCAAGTAACCCACGGCGCCCATCTTCAGCGCCGTCTGCGCGTAGTCGGCGACCGAGATCACGTGCACGGGGATGTGGCGCGTGTTGGAAGCGTGCTTCAGTCGATCGAGCACCGACAGGCCCGAGTGGTCCGGCAGGTTCATGTCGAGCAGCACGGCGCTCGGAGAGACGCGCGCCGCCGCCTTGACGCCCTCGTCGGCCGAAGACGTGACCACGCACTGAAACTGGAGCTCGCGCGCGACGTCCCTCAGGATCTCGGCGAAGCTGGGGTCGTCTTCGATGATCAGGATCGTGCGCCGGTTCGGGTCGAGGCTGTTGCGATCGTCCGGGATCGGCGGCGGGCTCAGCGTGGACGGCTTCTGTGCGCGCGCCTCTCCGACGCTCGAAACCGGCGTGCTCGTGGGCGGCGGCAACTCGCGCTCCGTCACGACGATGTCGGCGCCGGACGTGGCGGCGGCCTTCGACTTGGTGCGCGGCAGCACCAGCGTGAACGTGCTGCCTTGCCCCGGCGCGGACGTGAGCCGGATGTCGCCCCCGAGCAGCCGCGACAGATCGCGAGAAATCGACAGGCCCAGGCCGGTCCCACCGAATTTTCGGTTGGTCGTGCCGTCTGCCTGGCGAAACGCTTCGAAGATCAGCTCGTGCTGGTCTTCGGCGATGCCCACGCCCGTGTCCTTGACCTCGAACGCGACCGAGTCCTCGCCTTCGGCCCGCACCCGAAACACGACCCCGCCCTTCTCGGTGAATTTGAAGGCGTTGGACAGCAGATTCTTCAAGATCTGCTGAGCGCGCTGGACATCGGTCTCGATCGCGGACGGCGCCCCCTCGAGCGACACCTCGAAGCCGAGGCCCGCGTCCTTGGCGAGCGGCTCGAAGATCCGCACCAGCGGCTCGATCACGCGCGACGTCGGAGACAGCGAGAAATGCACGTCGAGCTTGCCGGCCTCGATCTTCGACAGATCCAGGATGTCGTTGATCAGCGTGAGCAGGTCGTTGCCCGCGCTGTAGATGGTCTCGGCGAACTTGATCTGTTCCGGCGTCAGGTTCTGCTGTTTGTTGTCGGCCAAAAGCTTGGCCAGGATCAACGAGCTGTTGAGCGGCGTGCGCAGCTCGTGCGACATGTTGGCCAAAAACTCGGATTTGTAGCGGTTCGCCCGCGCCGCCTCGCGCGAACGCTCCGCCAGCGCTTGCTGGGCGTGGAGCAGCGCGTCGTTCTGGCGCTCGAGCTGCTCGGCCTGCCGCGTCAGGTTCTCGTTCGTGGTCTCGAGCTCGGTGTTCTGCACCTCCATCCGCGCCTGGGCCTCTTTCAGAGCGCGGCTCTGCTCTTCCAGCTCTTCGTTCGAGACCCTGAGCTCTTCTTGCTGGGCCTGGAGCTCCTCGGCTTGGCGCTGGGTCTCGGCCAACAGCTCGCGGAGCTCGCGCTTGTAGCGGGCCGAACGCACGGCGACCGCGACCGCGTCGCTGATCCGCTCGAGCAACTCCAGCGAGCGGAGCTCGGCCGGCTCGACGAAGCCGAGCTCGATCACGGCCTCGACCTGACCTTCGAAGGCCATCGGGGCGATCACGATTTCGCGCGGGCGCGATTGGCCGGTGCCGCTCCGCACCCTCAGGTACGACTGAGGCAAGCCGCGCACGTGGCGCAGGCGGCCTTCGGCGATCGCCTGCCCGACCAGGCCCTGGCCCGGCCGGAACGCGTCGGGCGCATCGGGCTCGAGATCGAGCGCGTGGCTGGCATAGCGCCGGAAATGCGCGCCGTCAGCGGCGTAGAAGGCCGCGATCGTCGCCTGCGACTCGGGCACGAGGCGCTTCAGCACGCGCGTGCCGAGCTCTTCGATGGTGAGCTCTCCCTGCACGTCTTGCGACAGCTCGAGCTCGACGCGCCGCAGATAGTTCTCGAGCTCGAGCCCCTGACGAGCCTCGGTCTCGTTCTTCAACGCCGCGCCGAAGGCTTGCGCCACGCCGCTCAGTTGGCGACGCGAGCCCATCCCGAGCGCGACGGCCGTCGCCAAGAGCAGGCCTCCGAAGACCCACCAGGTCAGCCGAGTCTGAGCGGCGGCGTCCGCGGCGCGTGCCCCGCGCAGCCGCTCTTCTTCTTCCACGATCTCGGTGAAGGTGTGCCGCACCGCGTCCATGCGTTGCTTCCGCACCCATGCGGCCTCGAGATCGCGTTGCTCGGGCACCATCACGCCGTCGACGAGCTTGCCCGCGGTGGCGAGCCAGGCGTTGAACTCGCGCTTGACGGTCGCGATGTTGCGAGCCTGCACCTGGTTGTCGGCGGTCAGCTCCTCGAGCTCGCCGATCAGCGCAGGCACCGGTCGCCCCGATAGCGGCGCCAGAAATCGTGCATCCTGCGTCAGCAAGAACCCGCGAATGCCTGTCTCGTAGTCCAGAATGCGCTTCTGGAGCAGAAAGGTCCGAGCCAGGATGTTGTCGCTGCGATCGACCCAGCGCGCATGCTCCTGCATGCTGAGAATTTGGTAGCCGAGCACGAAGCCGACCACCAACAGCAGCGCGACCGGCAGAGCCAGAGCCCAAGTCAGCCGACGCGGCAGCGAGATTTCGTGTTCGACCTGCTGAGACACCGAGCGGCAGCATAGTGCCGAAACGCCCGCGCAAAAGGCCGGAACGCGGAATCGCTACTTTGCAGCTGACGAGCGGGGCAGTGTGCTGATTGTGTCACCCGTTCGGGAGGATCCCGAGCGGTCGAGTGGCACAATGCCTCGCTGTCGGCGGGCACGCGGGGAATCGCTCAGCGGGACTTGCTGGACCCCTTCGATTTCGAGTCCTTGTCGCTCGCCTTCGGCTCGCTCGGCGCGCTGATCAGGAACTCGACGTAGTCCTTGCGCAAGCGCACCCGGTACGCGGGCACCTCGCCCTTGAAGCGAATCGAGATCTGGGCGCCGGCGGGCGTGTTGGTCGCTCGGATCCGCGCGATCCGGGGATCGCGCTTGGCGATGCCGCCCGCGGCTTCCATCACCTTGCGCGAAGGGACCACCACCGAGAAGCCGGTCGCCTCGGAGGCGCCTTGAAGCGCCGCACCGGGGTTGTCGAGCCGCAGGCGGTGGATGGTGGGCTCGTGCATCCTGCCCTTGCCCCACGGGCTCACGTCTTCGGGGCGCGCACCCGAGCGCTCGCTCGCGGACTTCGAGTCACGCTCCGACTTGTCGCGCTCCGATTTGGACTCGCGGCTCGAGCTGCGCTCCTCGCCCTCTTCGGCCCAGGCCAGATCCGGCACGCGGTTCGGTGCCAGCGCCTCGGCGTCGGCCCGCTCTGCGGCTTCCACGGCACCGGCGCCGGGCCCCGCCCCGAGCGGTGCGGGCT
>JALYWZ010000955.1 GCA_030852505.1 Myxococcota bacterium
GTTCGCCGTCACCGTGAATCATCGCGAAGCACTGGAACAGGTCATGGTCCGCTACGCGCGTGGAGAGGACGCGGCGTTCGCCGAGCTCTTCCAGCGGCTCTCGCCGTTGCTCGCGGGCTACTTGAAACGGCTGTGCGGCTCACGCGAGCTGGCCCGGGATCTCGTGCAGGAGACTTTTCTGTGCATCCACCGCGGGCGAGCGCAGTTCGAGAGCGGGCGCGGCGTCGAGCGCTGGGCCTACGCCATCGCGCGAAACTGTTTCATCAGTCACGTGCGGCTTTCACGGTCGCGCCTGGCGAGCGTCAGCCACCCGCTCGACGAGCTGCAGCTCGCCTCGGGCCTCGACGGCGACGGAGAGGCGGTTCTCGCGGCGCGGGAAGCGGAAGAGCGTGCCGTGGTCGCCCTGCAGGGGTTGCCGCGCTCGCAACGGGAAGCTTTCGTCTTGCTGCGCCTTCAGGGGGAGAGCGTGCACGACGCGGCGGAGCGGCTCGGTATTTCGCAGAGCGCCGTGAAGCTCCGGGCGTTCCGCGCGGGCGAGTCGATGCGCGAGGCCTTCGCGCAGCAAAGCGCCGCGTAGCTCCCCTCGATCTACTGGTCGTCGAAGCGAAAATTGTCCGGCCGTCCTCCGCTCGCCCGTCGTAGCGTTGGAGCCAGCCGCTCCACGGAGGTCAATAAGAATCATGAGCGAATTCCTGTACATCTACCGCGCCGGTGCGCATTCTCAGTCCCCGGCCGAAATGCAGGCGAACATGCAGCGCTGGGTCGCCTGGCTGAAGGAGCTCGGCGACAAGGGACACGTGAAGAGCCCGGGTCACCCGCTCGAGAGGACGGGCAAGCTGGTCAGCGGCAAGGACAAGCTCGTCACGGACGGCCCCTTCGCCGAGAAGGACATGGTCGGCGGCTACAGCGTGATCGAGGCGCAAGACCTGTCGCAAGCCGTCGAGCTCGCCAAGGGCTGTCCGATCTTCCTCGCTGGTGGTCAGGTGGAAGTGCGCTCCATCATGAAGATGTGACGCTCGTGGCAGTCGACGAACACCTGTTCCGGCGTGAAGCGGGGCGCATGGTCGCCGCGCTCACCCGCGTGTTCGGCGTGCACAACCTCGCGCTGGCGGAGGACGTCGTTCAAGACGCCCTCTGCCGCGCGCTCGAGGTCTGGAAGTTTCGCGGCGTGCCCGACAACCCCTCTGCGTGGCTGATGGCGGCCGCCAAAAATCGCGCGCTCGACGTGCTGCGCCGCGAGCGCACGGCGCGCACGTTCGCTCCCGAGGTCGGGCAGCTGCTCGAGAGCGAATGGACGCTCCGACCGACGCTCGACAGCTTGCTCGAGCCCGAGGCCATCCGCGACGACGAGCTCCGGATGATGTTCTCGTGTTGCCACCCGCGGCTGCCGGAAGAGGCGCAGATCGTGCTGATTTTGCAGATCCTGTGCGGCTTCCGCGCGCGCGAGATCGCCGCGGCGTTCTTATCGACCCCCGCCGCGATCGAGAAGCGCATCGCCCGCGGCAAGAAGGCGCTCGCCGGCAGCAAGACACTGTTCGACCTCCACTCGGGCGAAGAATTCCAGAGCCGCCTGCTCGCGGTCCAGCGCGCGCTCTATCTGCTCTTCAACGAGGGCTATCATGGCGCGAGCGAAGCCGCGGTGCGCTCGGAGCTCTGCGAAGAAGCCATTCGCCTGGTCCTGCTCTTGCTCGAGCACCCGCCGGCGGCCGTTCCCGGCACGTACGCGCTCGGCGCGCTGATGTGCTTTCACGCTGCGCGCCTGCCGGCGCGGCTCGATGCCGTCGGTGCGTTGATCCCGCTGCCGCAGCAAGACCGGAGTCTGTGGGATCAGCGCCTGCTCTCCGAGGGCAAGCGGCTGATCGATCTCTCGGCCCGAGGCAGCGAGATCACCGATTACCACGTCGAAGCGGCGATTGCTTCGGTCCATGCCATGGCCAAAAGCTTCGAAGAGACGCGTTGGGACCGGATCGTCGCGCTCTACGACACGCTGCTCCGCTTGCGCTCTTCGCCCGTGGTCGAGCTCCAGCGAGCGCTGGCCGTTGCCGAAGTCGAAGGCCCCGAGCGAGCGCTCTCGGCCATCCGCGCCATCGAAGCCTCGGATCGCCTTCGCAATTACCCGTTTTACTTCGGCGCGCTCGGCGAGCTCGAGCTCCGCTCGGGCAACCCGGAGCCCGCGCGTCGTCATTTTCGGGCCGCCCTCGGCGCGGCGCGCAACGGCGTCGAGCGCACGCACTTCGAAGCGCGGATCCGCGCTTGTGGTCGCCGCGTGGATGGTGACTAATCTCGCGTTCTCGACTTGGCTGAAAGCGTCTCGATCGAAACCCGCGAGCAGCTACTCGGCGTTGCCGCGGCGCTCGGCGTGGCTGAAACGGGCCCGCTCTCGCCGGGAGAGCAGCGGCTGCTGGCGCGCGCGCCTCGGGTCGACCGAGCGCTTTCGGCGGCATGCCGGCGTGCCATCGGCCGCGGCGAGGATCCGCTCGGGGAAGCGTTCGCGGCCGTGGCC
>JALYWZ010000956.1 GCA_030852505.1 Myxococcota bacterium
GGCTTACCAAGCTCGGTTGGCAGGCGCATCAGGAGCGGCGAAACCAAGAGGCCATTGTCCTCCTCGATCAAGCCACGGAGCTTCTGCCCAGCCGCGACCTGGAAGCACGCCGTTTCGAGGTGCTCACCAGCGGCTTCAACGGTTCCGACGAGGCGGTCACCAAGCTCGAGAGCGAGGCCAACGCGCGCCCCGACGATTTCTATGCGCAGCAGCGCTTGGACTACGCGCTCACCAAGCGCCGCGAGTGGAATCGGATTGCCACCCTGTGGAACCGTTTCATCCAAGCCAACCCCGAACACGGCCGCGCCTACTACGAGCGCAGCGGCACCCTGCACCACCTGGGCCACGCCGAAGCGGCGAGAGCCGACCTCGAGCGAGCCTGCGACCTCGGCGTCAGCGCCGCCTGCGCCAGATCAAGCGCTAGCTGTGTTTCGTAGAGCGGGAGAACGGATTTGAAACCGGCTGCCCAGAGTCGTCGAGCGTCGCCCGCGAGCCGCAAGTCCACTTCACGCCGCGCATGAGGTCGCGCAGACCCGGAGGGCCGAGCGGCACCCTCGACGCATGCAGTGGATGCCTAGAGCTCGCGGCCGGAGGCCCGCGAGCGATCGCACAAAGCCACACAGCCCAGCGAGGAGACTCGCCGGGCTGTGTTTCGTAGAGCGGGAGAAGGGATTTGAACCCTCGACGTCCACCTTGGCAAGGTGGCACTCTACCGCTGAGTTACTCCCGCGGAAGGGCGGCTTTCGTACCTTTCGACCCCGGTTCTGTCAAGGGAACCCGAGGGGACCATGGCGATTTTTGCGGGCGGCCTGAGCCGCTGGCCGGCGGGGCGCTAGGCGGCCGGGCCGCAGCGCTTCAATACCGCGTAGTTGAGGACGGGCTCGGCGTCGGGGGAGGGCTGGGGGTCCTTGAGCGGGGTGACGGCTTCGCCGCCGAGGCGGCAGGCTTGGGGCGCGACGCGGGCGCGCGCTTGCTTGGAGGCGGGGTCGTGGTGGCCGCCCTGAACGATGACCTGGCCGACTATTTCCCAGGGGCTGCCGGGCGCGGTCGGATCGACGTCGATGTACTGGAGGGCGCAGTTGCCGGGCTTGGGCGGTGCGCTCGAGCTCTGGACGGTGGTGACGACGGGGCCGCAGGCCGTGAAGGCCGAGAGCAACGAGCACGAGAGCCATGCGAATTGGGGGACGCGCATGCTTCGAGCGGTAGGCGCCCGGACGGCTCGGGTCAAGGGACGGCGGTGCTCGGGGCCTCGGCCATCTCGAGGTAAGTGCAGAGCGCGTTGACGAGCTGCATCTGACGCGGGGTGCGGCACGAGACGCGGGTGAGCTCGGGGCTCGCGACCAGGATCGAGAGCGCTTGCGCGCGAGAGATCGCGACGTTGAGTCGGTTGGGGTTGAGCAAGAACTCGAGGCCGCGCGGGGCCTCTTCGGCGGTGGAGGAGGTGAGGGTGTAGATGACGATCGGCGCTTCTTTTCCCTGAAAACGGTCGACGGTGCCGACCAGGACGGCGTCGGGAAGCGCGCGGCGGAGCGCCGCGACCTGCGCGTTGTACGGCGCGACGACCAGGACGTCTTTTTGGCGCAGCGGGCGCGTGGTGCCGTTGCGCTCGGTGAAGGTCGCGGTGGCGGAGGTCTCGGCTTGGTCGAGACCGAGCTCGCGCAGGATCTCGAGCACGGCAGCGACCTCTTCGGGGGCGCGGTTGGTGTTGCCGCGGTGCTCGACGGCGATGAAGCGTAAGCCCGAGCCCGCGTAGCGTGGAGCTCCGCCGATCGCCTGGTTCTCGAGGCCGTCGATCGGATGCAATCGATTTTCGTAGAAGGCGCACGAGATGAAGGCGCAGATTTTTGGATGCAGGCGCCGCGTCGCCGGCAGGAAGATGCCGAGGTCGGGCGGGATGGTGAGCGCGTGGCCGCCGAGCAGGTACTGCAGGGCCGAGACGTCCGCGCCGGGCGGGTGCACGCCCTTCTGGGGTTGCTCGAGCTGCGCTGGATCTCCCACTAAAACCAGGGTTTTCGCGGCGCGGGCGATGGCGAGCACGTTGGCGAGGGCGATTTGTCCGGCTTCGTCCACGACCAACACGTCGACGCTGGTTTCGTAGGCGGGGCTCGCCCAGACCCAGGACGTGCCGCCGACCAGGTCGAGCTCGCCCGCGAACAGGCGCTTTGCGACCTTCTTCTTGTCCTTCTCGAACTCGAACGGCCACAGGCCGTCTTCGTCGTCCTCGTCGTCGATGTGCACGGCGCGCGTGCGTGCGTCGCCAGCGAGCTCCTGGACCTTCTTCAACAGCGACGAGATCACCGCGTGGCTGTTGGCGGTGACGCCGACGCGCTTGCCGCTTCGGATCAGATCCAGAATCAACACGGCGGCCTGGTACGTCTTACCGGAGCCGGGCGGGCCCTGGACCGCGAGCACGACGCCTTCGGGATGTCTGGCGATCCGCGACAGCGCTGCCTCGATCGACTCGCCGGGGCGGAGCAGCGCCTCGCCCTCGGGTTGACCGAG
>JALYWZ010000957.1 GCA_030852505.1 Myxococcota bacterium
CCCGTGCCCTCGCCTTCGGTCACCGCGACCAGGAGCTCGGCCACCGAGCGTGCCACGAAGGGCGGGACCACGCGGCGCCGCACGCGCGGCACGGCCTCACGGATCAGCTCGCCCGTAGCGGTGGTCACGCGCTTGATCAGGATCGGCTCCATCAGCTCGCCGCCGTTGGCGATCGCGGCCGTGGCCAGCGCACCCTGCAGGTTGGTCATGCTCACGCCCTGACCGAACGAGGCCGCGGCGGTCTCGACCTGCACCCACGGGCGCCCGCGCGGTCTGAGCGTGCCGGTCGCCTCGCCCGGCGAGGGGATGCCCGTTTTCTCGCCGAAGCCGAAGCGGCGCAGCGCTTCGTACAGCCGGTTTTCGCCGAGCGAGAGGCCGATCTTGGCGGCGCAGATGTTCGAGGAGATCGCCAACACTTGGGAGAGGCTCAACCACTCCGCGGGGTGAGTGTCACGGATCGTGACGTTGTCCACCGCCATCGAGCCGTTTTCGCAGTACAGCCGATCTCCGGACTTGACGACGCCCGCCGCTAACCCCGCGGCGATAGTGAAGATCTTGGCCGTCGATCCGGGCTCGAACGCCTCGGCGCTGCCACGGTCGCGGCGCGCCTCGGGCTCGCTCTCGCGGTAGTCGTTCGGGTTGAAGAGCGGCACCGAGGCCAGCGCCAGGATCTCGCCCGTGTTCGGATCGAGCACGACGACCGAGCCGCCCTTGGCTTCGAAGGTGCGCATCGCCTGCAAGAGCTCGCGCTCGGCGACGTACTGAATGCCCTGGTCGAGCGCGAGCTGGATGTCGTGCCCGGCCAGCGCGCGCTCGTCGTCGATGCCCTCGGAGAAGATCAGCCGGCCCGAGCGGTCACGCAGCCCGTTCAAGCTCTCGACGCGGCCCGCGAGCTCCGCGTTGAGCGCGTATTCCAGGCCGTCCTTGCCCTCGCCGTCGGGGGCGACGAAGCCGAGCAACGCCGAGGCGAGCTCGCGCCGCGGGTAGTAGCGCCGCCCCTCGCCTTCCACGGTCAGGCCGCGCACGCGCCGCTCCGGGCCGTCGTCCGACGACAGCGCGCGGATCTTGTCCGCCTCCTCGGCGCTGATCTGGCGCTTCAGCCAGTTGAACCGGCGCTTGCCGAGGATCTTGCGCTCGACCTGGGCAGGCTCGAGCCCGAGCACGCCGGCGATCCGATTCGCCGCGTCGCGTGCCACGACCGGCACGTCCTGCGACGGGATCCCGCGCAAGAGCTCGGCTGCGTCGAGGCTGACGCTCGGGACCTCGACGCTGACCGCCAACGACGAGCCGCCGCGATCGTAGATGGTGCCGCGCTTCGGAGCCACGTGCAGGCGGCGCTTGCGCTGCATCTCGGCCATCTCGCGCCAGGCCGGCCCGTCCTCGACCATGATCGTGTAGCCCGAAGACACGATCAGGCCGAGCCCGAGCGCGAGCACTCCGGACAGGAGCCCCATGCGGAAGCGGATCCAGCCGCGTCGCTTTTCCTCGCGCTCGAAGAGCTCGTCGGGCGACGGCTCTTTCCGCTTCGGCACGGCGCGGTTCACGGGTTGCCCCCGGCGGGCGCGGCTTGCGCGACGCTCGGATCGTTCGGGTCGGAGGCCTCGCCGGGGCGCGGCTTCGAGCCGGCGGTGCGGATCCGATCCGGCGTCGGCTCGCTCATGCCGAGCAACGAGCGCGCCACGAAGTCGACGCGCTCCGGCGTCTTGTAGCTCCCGAGCTCGACCTCGAGCACGTGCCGCACTTCACGAAGCCGTTCGAGATGCGCGTGAGCGCGGCCGAGCTCGTAGCCGAGCTCGACGGCCCGCACCCGGAGCGCGAGGTAGAGCACGAACGCGGCCGTCGACGCAGCAACCGCCAGCACCCACAGCGTGAGGAAAACGCGCTCGGGTCTCATGCGAGCTCTCCCTGGTCCTGCTCGTCCGGCTCTTCCGCCACCCGTGAAGCGACCCGCAGCTTCGCGCTCCGCGAGCGCGGGTTCTTGCTTTGCTCCTCGTCGCTCGCGACCAGCGGCTTGGGCGTGATCCGCTGCCAGGCCTCGCGGTCCATGAACTCGCGCTTGACGATCCGGTCTTCGAGCGAGTGAAAGCTGATGATCGCGGCGATGCCGCCCGGGGCGAGGCGCGCGCGGCCGAGGCCGAGCACCGAGCGCAGCTGGTCGAGCTCGCCGTTGACCTGCATGCGCAGCGCCTGGAACGTGCGCGTCGCGGGATGTTTGCCGGGCTCGCGCGTGCGCACGGCGCGCGCGACGAGCTCGGCGAGCTGCAGCGTGGTGGTGAGGGGTTGGGTCTTTCGTGCCGCGACGATGTCTGCGGCAATCCGCCGCGCGAAGCGCTCCTCCCCGAGCGTCGCGATCACCTCGCGAATCTCAGGCTCGCTCGCTCGCGCGAGCCATGCGGAAACCGGTTCGCCGCTCGTCGGGTCCATGCGCATGTCGAGCGGGCCGTCCTGCCTGAAGCTGAAACCGCGTGCGGAGTCGTC
This sequence comes from Myxococcota bacterium, assembly GCA_030852505.1. Lineage (GTDB taxonomy): Bacteria > Myxococcota_A > Polyangia > Polyangiales > Polyangiaceae > PMG-095. The sequence continues at coordinate 2,479 of JALYWZ010000957.1, forward strand.
GAGCTGCGGTGACGAGACACCGAG
>JALYWZ010000958.1 GCA_030852505.1 Myxococcota bacterium
CGAGGCTCCGCGAGCCATTCGGGCCCACACCGAGCCGAGGAACGGCGCTGCCACGGCCGCGCCGCCCAATCCCTTCAGAAAGAGTCTTCGGTTCGAGAGCTTCGCCATCGGTCCCGCCGTCCCGCGTAGCTCCCTATGCCCGCAACTGCGGTTCTGTACTTGATTCTCTATCGGGCAGAACTTTTCAGCGTGCCTTGCTCGCGATTTCAGTCGATCGAGGTGTAGTTGAGGGAGTCGCCCATCTCGCCGAAGTAATTTCCGACGGGGCTGTCGTCGGTGCCGATTCCGAGCTGGCCCGAGCTGTTGTCGCCCCAGCACTTCAGGCCACCGTTGGTGAGGATCGCACAAGTGTGAAAGCCGCTCGTCGCCACGACGCGCGGGACGGCGTCGGTGCCGAGGTTGATCGGCAAGAGGCCGGAAACTTCCTCCGCAGTGTCGCCGATGTGATTGGTGGACACCGCCGTGAGGTCCGGCTGTCCGAGCGCGCCCGTCCGGCCATCGTACCCCCAGCACTTCACGACGTCGCCGTTCCCTCCCGTGCCGACCGCGCACGAAACCCCGCCACCGGCGGCGATCTGCTTGACCTTCATTTCCAGGGCTACCGGCGCCCAGGCACTGCTAGGCGCAATGTCGCCGCTGAGATCTTGCTGCAACCCGCTCAGGCGTTGACCCTGCGTGTCCTTGCCCCAGCAGTAGAGACGGCCGTTGGCGAACACCGCACAAGCATGCGAAGCGCCGTGGCTGACCTGGACGACACTCGCGTTTTCGCGCGAAGTTGCCGTGATTTGCATCGGCGTGGGTCGCCCAGACGTGAGCTCGGAAGCGCCCCAACACTCGACACTGCTGTCGCTCAGGGCGCAGACCGCGGCAGTGCCGCAAGCGAGCGCCCGAACCCCGCCGCTGAAAGGCGCAGTCCAGACGTCGGAGGACGACTCGTCGTAGCTCAGGCCCCAACCCTTCACCGTACCGTTGTCGAGGAGAGCGAAGCTCGAGTACGCCGTAGCGCAGGCGGCAACCGCCTTTCCACCGACGGCCACAGGGATCGGTTCCTTGCTGAGCGTCGCGTCCGTACCCGGCCCGAGCTGCCCGGAGCTGTTGTCCCCCCAACACTGGACCGAGCCCTTTTGCACCGCGCACGTGTGCCGGCTTCCGGCCGCGAAAGCGTCGACGTCGGTCAGCACGGCTTCGAGGTTCGCTCCGAGCTCGGTCTGCTCGTCGCCGACCGCGGAGTCCAGAACCGGGCCGACCTGGCCGTAGCTGTTGTCGCCCCAGCACTTGAGGCGGCCGTCGCCCAAGAGCCACACGAATGGGCCGAACCTAGGCTCAGGGCGACGGGTTCTGCAGAGCATTCCTTCGAGCAGCCGTCGCCGTTCTCGGTGTTCGCGTCGTCGCACTCTTCGTGGCCTTGCCAGACCTTGCCGTCGCCGCACTTGGCGAGCGCGCATTCGATGCAGGCGTCGTTGATCTCGGTGTTCCCGTCATCGCACTCTTCTTTGCCGGTCTGTACGAGGCCGTCACCGCACTTCGGCACCTTGCAGGTTCCGAGGCATTCGTCGGTTTCGACCGCGTTCCCGTCGTCGCACTCCTCGACGCCCTTCTGAATGAGGCCGTCGCCGCACCTCGCCGCCGTGCAATCCTTCAGGCAGGCGTCGTTTTCGTCGTCGTTGGCGTCGTCGCATTGCTCGAGACGCAGGTACGTGAAGCCATCACCACAAGCGGGTCGCTGGCATGCAGTCGTGCACTCGTCGTCGTTGGTCGAGTTGCCGTCGTCGCACTCTTCGCCGGCATCCACGAGGCGATTGCCGCACACGGGCTCGGGCATCGGCGGATCAGCGTCGCCGCCTTCACCCCCTGCGCCCGCCTCCGCGATGTCTTCGACATCGACCGGCGCGCCGCCGGCTCCGGCCTCACCCGTGACCTGTTCCGGCGACGGATCCGCCGAGGGCATGCCGCCCGCGCCGGCATCGGAGACGTCGTTCGTGTTCGCTGCTCCGGCCGCGATTTCGGGCCGTGGCACGAAAGTCGGAGCAGCGACACCCCCCGCGCCACCCCCCGCGCCTGCGTCAGAGGTCTCCGAAGTCGAGCACGACTCGCAGCCCGGGTCGCTCGAGCACGCGAAGGCGAGCGCGGCGAACGAGACCGAGAAAACGAGAGCAAAGTTCAGTGGTCGTTGGGCAAAGCGTGAGTAGCGCATGGTCCTCTCCCGACGACGCTCGTCGAGCGCCGTTCACGCACACTTCGTCCAGCACGCGGGCCGGTTGCGCACTCAGTTGCTAGGGACCGATCGGGAGCAGCTTTGCGCTCTTGCCGGGGAGACCGGAGTTGTCGGTTCCGCCGCCGTCTCCGCCTTCCCCGGCTTCGCCGAGCATGAAGGTCACTCCGGAGACGTCTGGCTCGAGACCGCCGCTGTAGAGGATCCCGACGCTGACGCCACCAGCGCCGCCGCCGCCACCGCCCCCGTTACCGCCCTGTCCACCCAAGCCTCCGGCGCAGCCCGTCGC
>JALYWZ010000959.1 GCA_030852505.1 Myxococcota bacterium
TCCCGGGGGTGGACTCCTCCCGGGGTAGGACTTGCTCGATTCGACGGTGTCATCTCGTCTCACTCACCTACTTCCTCATGCCGGCTTTCACCGGCGCTGCTTCCCGCCTTCCTGTTGCCCGGATCGTATTCCGACGTCCGTGACGTCGGCAGGGGTTACTTGAAGCGGGCGGTCTCCGCGAGCTCGCGTTGGACTGTCTTCCACCACTCGGCTTGGCGTTTGGGGTCGTGGCCGAGTGAGGTTTCCGAGTCGAAGTCGTGGTTGCGCTCGAGCGCGATCTCGATGTGCTCGTCGAGTAGCTCCTTGATCAGGGCGTTCAGGCGCTCGACGACCTCGTTCTTGTCGTCTGATTCGACTTGGGTGGTCTTCACGAGCTGGGCGGCTTTTTCGTTGAGGCGCCGGGCTTCGATCTCGTGAAGGGCGAAATGGATCTGCTCGTGCTGGAGCGTGTAGTCGTGCTCCTGGTTTTTGGGGTTCCACCACGAGCACTGGCGGTCCATCAGCGAGCGGAAGCGTAAGACCTTGAGCGTGCCGGTGTACGTGACCTTGCCGTCGGGCGCTTTGGTCGTGGCGAGCTCGAGCTGGGTGTCGGGGGACGTCGAGATCGAGCCGCAGGTGAGCGCTCCGAGCTCGTACTTGCCGTGTCTGGTTTGACCCGGCGCGCTCTGGCGCTTGAAGTCGCCGCGCTCGAGCTTTCGGTAGGCGATCAGATCGTCGGACTCGACGCCTTCTTTCGAGTCGGAGTCGATGCGCTTCGGCGCAGCGAAGTCCGGCAGCCGCGAGCAGCCGGCGAGCACCAACACCAGCAGGAGCCGCGCGGTTTTCAAGGATGGATGTTGATGAGCGTGCCGGCTTCGGTGCCGTCGCTGGCGTAAGCCGCGTGCCAGTGCTCGGGCACGCCGGGCGTGGTGTTCTCGAAGACGTAGCGCGCGTCGATCGGCGAGAGGTTCACGCAGCCGTGCGAGCGCGCGCGCCCGAAGTCGTCGTGCCAGTAAGCGGCGTGGAGCGCATAGCCGCCCTTGAAGTACATCACCCACGGCACGTCGCGCAGCTCGAACTCGTGATCGGCGACCGCGGAGTCCATGGTGGTGGTGACGTGCTTCTGCACGATCCGAAAGGTGCCCTGAGGCGTGCTCAAGGTCTTGCCCGGCTCGCCGACGCCGTCGCGGCCGGTGGAGACGAGCGTGGCGTAGATTGGATCGGCCCCGCGCCACAGTGTCAGAGTCTGGTTCAGGAGCGAGATATCGAGCCAGATTTGGCCCTTTTTCGCGAAGCTCGGCAGCGAGCTCGGCTTGACGATGATCTTGGCCTCCGCGGCGTTCAGCCACTCCCCGGAGCGGGTCTCGACGTAGCGCTTCCCGCTGGCCACGTGGGAGCGGCCCGTGAGCGGAACGATCTCGCGGTACGGGGCGGCGCCGGCTGCTTCGAAGCTCTTGCCTTCGAAACGATAGAAACGTGCGCCCGAAGCGCGCGGGAAAGCCACGGGCAACCCCACGTTCTGGATCACCCCGCCGTGGAACGGCGAGCCCGAATCGGCTTTCAGTTTGTCGGCCGGCACGAGCCGCGCGTCGGTCGTGATCGCGAAACGCCGATTGCCCGCCTCGTCGCCTGCGACGAAGGTGCCGATCAGCGAGATCCCCGCGTGGCGCTGGACGCGATCGGTGATCGCGGCGTTGGGGGGCGCCTTGAAGGTCGAGAGGTTCGGGATCTTGCGGCCTCCTTCGAGCCACCACGGGACGGCGTCGTTGCCGTTGCCGCCGTAGCGCTCGCTCAGGTCCATCGGCCGGGCATGGTCCGGAATTTTTCCGGTGGCGAGGCCCTGCTCGTCGAGCGGCACGTCGTTCGCGCCCACGTCGAGCTCGTTCCAGGACTCGTGAAGTTTCGAATAGTTTCTCAGGTGTCGCTCGAGGCTCATCTCGTAGCGGCGCTGCTCGGCAGTGCTCGGGATCCGCAGGTAATTCGGGACGATCGCCCTGACGAACGCGTATTTGTAGGGCATCGGCTTGGAACGATCGGGCTCGACGGCGACGGCTCGCACCAACGCATGTTGCTCGTTGAGCGTCACTTCGGGGCCCGCGCACACGAAGCCGACCGGCCGGATCGCGTACCAGCCACCCGGGCAATCGCGGAGCGTGACGGGATCCTTCGAGCGCGCGACGCCCGCGCCAATTCGCAGGTATCCACCCACTTCGGCGCGGGGCTCGGGTTTGAGGCGAATCGGCACCACCATCGAGAGCGGATAGAGCTTTGGACCGTTTGCCGGCGGAACCGGCACTTGGGTCCAGTCACCCTCTGGCTTGCTGGCGGCGGCTGCAGCGGGATCCGCGGCGATCTTGGAAAGCCCCGGATCCGTATCGGACAGCCAGCCGCACCCCGAGAGGGCCGGCAGGGCCAACGCACCGAGGCACCACGTCGCAACACGAGAACGCATCCTTCTGGCCCATGCCGAAAACTGGACGGGGTGGCCCAGAAATCGGCAGAGAGATCACGGAGCGGGCTT
>JALYWZ010000960.1 GCA_030852505.1 Myxococcota bacterium
GTCGCGCGCCGCGGCGCTCGCTCCGCGGCCGCGCCGGCACCGCGCCAGCGCCGTGAGCTTTCGCGGGCTCAAGTTCTTGCTCGAGCTGCTCGAGCCGCCTCCGCATCTGTTCGTGTTCGGAGCCGGGCCCGACGCCGTGCCGCTCGCGCGGATCGCCGGTGAGCTCGGCTGGGAGGTGACCGTATGCGGGATCGACCGCGTCTCGGCGCGCGAGCGCTTCTCCGGGATCGCGCGCTACTCGTCGGACGTTGCGCGCTGCGTGAAGGAGCTCGACGCCTGCGCGCGACCGCTCGCGATCGTGATGTCGCACGACTACGAGCGGGACCGGGACACGCTCGCCGCGCTTTTGCCGTCGCGCTGTGAGTATCTCGCCGTGCTCGGCCCGGCGCGACGCACCGAGCGGCTGTTGAACGAGATCGCTGCGACGCTGCGCGTGTTGCCCGCGCGCGGGCTCGACCACCTGCACGCCCCCGCCGGGCTCTCGCTCGGCGCCGAGACCGCCGAAGAAATCGCGCTTTCGATCATCGCCGAGGCTCAGGCGCGCCTGACCGGGAGTGACGGCGCACAGCTCCGCGGTCGACCCGGCGACATCCATGAAACCACTCCTCAGCTTCAGCTGATCTTCGCGGAGGGAGCGTGAGCGTCGTCGCAGCAGTGCTGGCGGCTGGGTCGTCGCAGCGTCTCGGAGCCCCCAAGCAGCTGCTGACGCTATGTGGCGAGCAAACGCTGGTCCACCACGCGGCCGCTGAAGCGCTGGCGAGTGGCGTGGAGCGCGTGGCCGTGGTCGTCGGAGCCCACGCCGCCGACGTGAGCCGCGCTGTCCGGGACCTCGACGTCGAGCTCGTCGAGAACCTCGACTTTGCCGAGGGCGTGGCGTCGTCGATCCGCGCGGCGGTGGCCTGGGCACGGCACTCGAAGGCGCAGGCGCTGCTGATCGTGCTGTGCGACCAACCACGCCTGTCGCGAGCTCATCTGAGCCGGCTGCTCGCGTGCTCGGACGGTGAACAGCTGGTCGCGTCGTACTACGCCGAGAAGCCCGCCGTGCCCGCGCTGTTTCCCGCCCGCTGCTTCGAGGCTCTGTTCGCGCTGCGGGGCGACCGCGGGGCGAGCACGCTGCTCCGCTCCGCGTCCGAGCTCTCGCTCGTCGAGTGGCCGGACGGAGAGCTCGACGTGGACACGCCGGACGACGCCGAGCTAGCGTCGCTCGAAACGCGCCACCAGCACGACCGCGGCGATCCGCTCGACTCCGCGGTAAATCGGATCGACGAGCTCCTCCCCGAAGACGTCGGGGTCGAGCTCCTCGTAGCGAACGTCCGCCCCCGCTGACTGGCAGAGGGGCTGTGCCGCACGCCAGAACCAATCCTCACCGTCGACGATTGGCGCGCCGGTGTACAGGAGCAACACGCCGCCGTCGCGCAACCGCTCGGTCGCTTCCTCGAGCCAGCGCAGCGCGAGGCCCTCGCCGAAATGACCGCCGCCTTCGCGGTAGATCCGAGCATCGCGGTCCCGCAGGTAGGGCGGATTGCAAATCACGCCGTCGACCGTGCCCGTGACCGCGGACAGGCCGTCACCCTGAACCAGCTCCGCGGCAACGCCCGCGAGCTCGGCGTTCACGGCGGCGAAGCGCAGCGCGCGCTCGCTGATATCGGAGAGCACGATACGACCGGCGAAGCCCGCCACGCTCAACCCGCCCGCGCCCGAGCCGCAACCGAGATCGACGATGCGTTCGCGGCGGTCCATGTAGCGCGCGAGCGCCGCGCAGAAGCGATAGGTGTCCGGCCCGAAAAACACCGAATCGGCAGCGTGCGTCGGGTACGCCGAGTGCACGAAGAGCTGCGACCCGAGCGTCGAAAATCGAACGCTCGCGCGCAAGCCGTCGCTGCCCTCCGTCACGACACGCGCCTGCTCTGCCAGCCGAAACAGCTCTGCGGGCAACAGATTCGGGCGAAACGGACGGCTCCAGCCGAACACGTCGCGCAGATCGCGCGCGAGGCGCTCGTCGCGCTCGAGCACGATGCGATGGGTCTCTGGGGTCGGCGTGACGAACCGATACCCCGCCACGCGCAGCGCCTGGCCCAGCGCGACCAGCGCGCTGCTCTCGGAATCCAGCTCGTTCATCCGGCGATTTCAGCCGTGGGCCACAGCTCTCGGCGGTAGCGCTCGAAGCAGCGGGCGCCGGCGGTCAGGCGCAGCAGAGCGCCCTCGGCGATCGCGGGAGCCGCTTCGGGCGTGGCGGCGACCAACGGCCGCAGCACCTCGCGGTTCCAGGCTTCCGAATGCTTGACGTCGAGCGTGGCGTGCAGCGCGAAGTACTGGCGCGCTTCGCCATCGAAGCCGAGCCGCTTGAGCCCCTGATTGACGCGCTCGGCGCGGCCGGGCGCAGTGAGCTCGATCACGCCGAGGGCGCCGATCGATTGATACGCAAAGCAGCGGTTGGTGGCGAATGCGACCATCAGATTGCCGAGAGCCAGAGACTCGCTGACGATGAGCTGCGGATCG
>JALYWZ010000961.1 GCA_030852505.1 Myxococcota bacterium
GACCTACCGCGACCGCGCCGCCGCGTGCTGCCGCCCCGCCCCCCGTGAGCACCGACGCGCCGCCGCCGTGCCCCCCGAGGGGTTCGATCTTTCCTTCACTGGCCACGCAGTTCGCAAGCAAGAGCGCCGGAATCGCCAGCACCAGGCTCGACGGAGCGCCGAACGCCCTCACACCATGTTCGCGCATGACCGGGGGATACGCCGAGCGCGTGCGCCGGGTCTTGGACGTTCTTGCAGCGCGCGGGCGCAGGCGCCGCGACGGGCATTCCAGAGCGCATCTGCTTCAATTGGCCGGCCATGGCCGAAAGCCGCTCTCCGGGTGCGTTCAGCGCCACTCAGCTCGGTGTTTTCCTCGAGTGCCCGCACCGCACCACGCTCGACTTTTCGGTGATCGACGGGCGACTCGAGCGACCGGGGCAGAACGAGATCGAGCGCCTGCTGCTGTCCAAGCGCGGCACCGAGCACGAGCGCCGCGTGCTCGATCACTACCGGCAGAGCGGGCGGCAGGTCGTCGAATTTGCGATCCAGCCGGGCCGCGCCGAGGAAGCAGCCCGCGAGACGCTGTCGGCCATGCAAGCCGGTGCGGACGTGATTTACCAGGGCACTATCGCGCGCGACGGCTGGTCGGGGCGCCCCGACTTTTTGGTCAAGGTGCCCGGCGCGGGCAGCTTTCCGCATCACTACGAGGTGGTCGACGCCAAGCTCGCTCACGAGCCGAAGGCCTCGGCGCTGCTCCAGCTCTGCGTCTACACGGACCAGCTCGGCGCCGTGCAGGGACGGGACCCCGAGCACTTCCACATCGCCGCGGGTAAATCACTCAGCGAGCCGATCCGGCTGCGCGCGGCCGACTACATGGCCTACTACCGCGCGATCCGCGGCCGGTTCCTGGCTTTCCTCGCCCGCGGCGAACAACCGACCTACCCCGAGCCTGTCGAGCACTGCGGGGTCTGTCAGTGGTGGAAGCGCTGCGAGGACCAACGACGCGCCGACGATCACCTGTCTCTGGTCGCGAACATCACGCGCCGGCAACGCGAGCGGCTGGTTGCTGCCGGTATCCGGCGCCGTGCGGACCTCGCCGCGCTCTCGAGCGATGCGCGCGTGGACGGGCTGGATGGCCTCGCGCGCCTTCGAGAGCAAGCGGAGCTCCAGCTCGCTGGTCCCGGATACCGACTGCTGCTCGACGCGGATCGCACCCCGCCGCGAGCCGAAGCCGAACCTCCGTTGGTGGGCCTCGAAGCCCTGCCCGTCCCCAAGCCGGGCGATCTGTTCCTGGATCTGGAAGGCGACGCTTTCGTCGCTGAAAACGGCCTCGAATACCTGTTCGGCCTGCTCGAGCTCGGCGAGCCCGCGGACGACTTTTCAGTGCGCGACGCGCCCGGCGAGCCGCGCTACCGCGCCTACTGGTCGAACACCCCGGCGGAGGAGAAGCGCGCGTTCGAAAAGGTCATCGATCGCATCGTGGCCGGGCGCGAAGAGTTTCGCGATCTGCACGTCTTCCACTTCGGCCACCGCGAGAGCGACGCGCTGAAAAAGCTCTCGTGCCGCCACAAGACCCGCGAAGACGCGGTCGACACCCTGCTGCGCGAGAAGGTGCTCGTGGACCTCTACCCGGTCGTGCGCCACGCGCTGATCGCGGGCATCGAGGGTTACACCTTGAAGGAGCTCGAGCGCGTGCACGGCTTCCAGCGCAACGCCGAGCTCCGTCAGGCCGCGCGAGCCATGCAGTGGTACGGCTGGTGGCTCGAGACCGGCGAAGAGCTGTTACCGCTCGAAGAGCTCCGTGCGCAAATCGAGGCGTACAACCGCGATGATTGCCTTTCGACCTGGAAGCTTCGCGACTGGCTCGAGTCGCGGCGGGCCGAATTCTCGCAAAAACAGGGCCGCGAGGCGCGGCGACCAGCGCCCGAAACACCCAAGCCCGACAACGAGCGCGCCGAGAAGAGCCGCGCGGTCGCGGAGCTCGCGAACCAGCTCAGCGCCGGCTTGCCGGAGGATCCGAGCAACGACAGCCCGGACCAGGCGGGCCGTCGCTTGATCGCCAACATCCTCGAGTGGCACTGGCGTGAGGCCAAGTCCGGCTGGTGGGAGTACTTCCGGGCCCGCGAGCTGCCGCCCGACGATCGCCTCGACGATCGGTCGGCCCTCGCGGCGCTTGAGCTCACGGGCGTTGTCGGCGAAGTCAAGCAATCGCTCGTGTACCGCTATCGCTTCCCGGAACAAGAGCACGCCATCCGCCGTGTTCCCTCGCCGGTCGATCCGGATACGCAGAAGGACGTCAGCGTGGTCGACGTCGTTGCCGGTCAGATCGATCTGAAACGCAGCAAGCGCAGCTCCTCACCCCACCCCGCGGCGCTCGTCCCCGGCAAGCCGATCGAGGCCAAAGATCACGCCGAGAGCTTGATTTCCCTCGGCCGCGCGCTGCTCGGCGGCCCGAAATCCGTGCCGCGGGCAACGCTCCAGCTCTTACAGCAAGCGGCTCCCGGCCTCGGTC
>JALYWZ010000962.1 GCA_030852505.1 Myxococcota bacterium
CGCGACGGGCTGCGGAACGAATGCAGGCGATCGTGAACGTCACCGTGGATGCCGAGCGTGTGACCGGCGTCGCGGATCTCGCGTGCCAGCTCGGGATGGCGGCGCACCTTGTCGCCGAGCACGAAGAACGTGGCGCGGTGGCGGGTCGGCGCGAGCAGCGCCAACACCCGCCGCGTCGATTCCGGGTGGGGGCCGTCGTCGAAGGTGAGCGCGAGCTCGGAGCGCCCCCGGGGCAGCCGGCACAGCGCCGGAACGTACATCTCGAGCCACGGGAAAAACACACCGAGAGTCGAGAACACGACCCAGACCGCGAGCACCGCGAGCTCGATGGCGCCAAAGCCGTGGCCCAGTGCTGCGCGCGCCAGAATGAACAGCGATCCCAGGCTCAGGCTCGCGAAAATCAGGCGGCTCGGGCTCGGCATCGACACGCGGGGGAGGATAGTCGCAGCTCTCCGGCTGCCAAGCTCGCCGAAGTAGTGATAGGCACGGGGGCCGTAGAGTTCCCCCCCCCGTGCCGTTCAATACGCTCGCCTACGCTCGCTTCTTCGCCGTCGTGTTCGTGCTGGCGTGGCTGCTTGCAGGGCGAGGCCGCCTGCGCACGGTGCTGCTCCTGGTCTCGAGCTACGTCTTCTACGCGCACTGGAAGTACGAGTTCGTCGCGCTGATCTGGGCGTCTTCGACGGTCGACTATTTGCTCGGGCACGCCATCGCGCGCGCCGAAGATCCGAAGCTCCGCAAGCAATGGCTGATCGTGACCGTGGTCTCGAACCTCGGGCTGCTCGGTTACTTCAAGTATTACAATTTCGGGATCGAGTCCGCGCGCGCGTTGCTGACGAGCCTCGGCTACGAGCCGCCGCCGATGACGCTCGAGGTCGTGCTGCCGGTCGGGATCAGCTTCTTCACGTTCGAGTCGATGAGCTACGTGATCGACGTCTACCGCAAGGACATCGAGCCACATCCGAGCTACCTCGAGTACCTCACGTTCGTTGCGTTCTTCCCGCACCTCGTCGCGGGACCGATCGTGCGCCCGCGCGACCTGCTGCCACAGTTCGCCGCGCCGGCGAAGTTTTCGCCCGAGCTCGGCTCGACGGGCCTGTTCCTGATCGCAGTCGGGTTGTTGAAGAAGGTCGCGCTCGCCGACTACCTCGCGCTAAACCTCGTGGATCGCGTGTTCCAGGCGCCCGCGCAGTACTCGGCGCTCGAGTGCTACGCGGCGGTCGTCGGCTATTCCCTGCAAATTTACGGGGATTTCTCGGGTTACACCGACATGGCGATCGGCTCGGCGCTGCTGCTCGGCATCCGCTTTCCGCTGAACTTCGCGGCGCCGTACACCGCGGGCGATCTGATCGACTTCTGGCGGCGCTGGCACATCTCGCTGTCGACCTGGCTGCGCGACTATCTGTACGTTCCGCTCGGCGGCAATCGCCGCGGCCCCCTGCGCACGTATCTGAACCTGATGATCACGATGCTGCTCGGAGGCCTGTGGCACGGCGCGAGCTGGACCTTCGTGGTCTGGGGCGGCTTGCACGGGCTCGGGCTCGCGCTGAACCGCTGGCTGCGGGATCGCTTCGGGTTGGACCCCAACCGACGGCGCTGGAGCCGGGTGCTCGGCGTGGTCGTGACCTTCCACTTCGTGAGCGCTGCCTGGATTTTTTTCCGATCCGCCGATTTTTCGGCGGCCAGCCTGTTCTACGAGCGCCTCGCGACGTTCACCACGTATCACCCGAACCTCGATCCCCGCGTCGTCGGCGTGTTGCTGGTCGGGCTCGCCTGCCACTTCGTGCCGCACGCCCAGTTCGAGCGTGCGAAACTGGCATTCGCCGGCCTGCGCGCCCCCGTCCAGGCGGTCTTGCTGTTCGCCGCGCTGCTGGTGGTGAGAAGCTTCGCCACCGCCGACTCCGTCCCCTTCGTCTACTTCCAGTTCTGACCCGATACCGCCTACCCGAGACCTGATACCCTTCCGAAGCCCATGAGCGACGACCCCCGAGCCACTCCCGGCGAAGACGCCCCGGCCGAAGACGCTTCGCCTGCCGAGGTCGCGGCCCCCGAAGAGGCGCCGGCGCCGGAAGCCGCAACCGCCGAAGACGCCGCCCCCAAGAAGCGCCGTCGAAAGAAGAAGAAGCTCGAAGAAGCCGCCGAGCCCGAGCCGACGGTGTTCGAACGGCCGAGGCTCGACGCAAAGGGTCTCGAGCGGCCCGCGTTCTTGCTGCGCTTCCCGGAAGACCCTGCGCTCGAACCGGTGATCGCCGCATTCGAAGCCGGAAACTATGCCGAGGTCCGTAAAGCGGCGCAGAAATTGTCCGAGGACGGCCACACGCCGGAGGTGCGTCGCGCCGCCGAAGAGCTGCTCCGCCGCATCGAGCCCGATCCGCTCATGAAGTTGTTCCTCGTGGTGGCGCTCGCGCTGTTGCTCGTGGTCGTGGCCTACGGTTACCTGGGACACTGAGGCCGTGCGCGCGAGTTGGGGGCTAGTGGCGCTCGCGCTCGGC
>JALYWZ010000963.1 GCA_030852505.1 Myxococcota bacterium
GCTCGGTGCAACCGACGCCGCGGGCGGCGCGCTCGGGTTGGCCTTGGCCTCGATTTCGGCGCGACGGCTGGGATCGAGCAAGCGCACGAGCCGCACCAGCGATTGGATCGTGGCCTCCGGCAAGCGCGAGGGCGGCATCATCCCGCGCCCGTTGCGGATGGTCTGAGCGATGCTCTCGTCGCTCACCGATGCGTGCCACGCAGCGTCCGTGAGATCGCGTGCCTTGGTGATCGGCCCTTGCGGCCCGTCGCCTGCGCCCTGCGCGCCGTGGCAGGTCGCGCAGGACTGCTCCCAGGCCACCACGGTCACCTCGTCGATGCCGTAGACGGCGAGCGGACTTTTGGCGTCCTGCTTGACCTCGACCTGCGCGGCGCCCGGGTTCGAGGTGTGATCGTGATCGCTCGGCTTCCACTCGCGCAGATCGCTGGCCTCGCGACTGCAGCCGCAGGCGAGCGAGAGCGCGAGCAGTGACGCCCGTAGTCGTGGCACCGACAGATGACTCCGAATCAGCAACGCGCTCAGTAGTCGAAGACCTTGCCGCCGCCGTCGAGGGCGCGGCCCGGGTACTTCTTGCCGCCGAGCTCGGCGAGCTTGAACTCGATGCGCTGGTTCTTGGCGCGACCCTCGGCCGTCGCGTTGTCGGCGAGCGGGCTCTTCTGGCCGAAGCCGACGGCGATCACGCGGTCTTTGGCCACGCCCTTGGCGACGAGCCACTTCTTGATCGAGAGCGCGCGCTCACCCGACAGCTTCTCGTTGTCCTCGGGCTTGCCGACGTTGTCGGTGTAGCCCTCGACGCGGAGCTTGGTCACGCGCGGGTTCTGCTCGAGGAACAGCCGCAGCTCTTCCAGGGCCGTGTCGCTCGTGGTGAGCAGGTTCGAGGTCGTGCCGTCGAAGGCGATCGTGCCCGGCACCAAAATCTGATCGGCCTTGACGCTCACGGTCGATTTGCGCGGCTCGGCCGGCGGCGGGGTCGTGGTCGTGGGCGCCGGATCCGGCGTGGTCGTGGTCGGCGTGGGAGCCGGAGCCACCGTGGTCGCGGGCGGAGGAGGCGGAGGAGGCGGGGGCGTTGCGCTCGGCTGGGCTGCGCCGCCCGCTTGGAAAGACGCGCTGCAGGCGCTCACCGCCCACAGCGTGCTCGCTGCGAGCGCGATCACGGTCATGGTGTACGCGGGCGTCCTCAAAGTTTTCGAAGTCATGCGTCCTCTCCTGGGTGCTCAGGTCGGCGGCCGCCGCCGAGCGGCGAGCGATCGGGGCTCAAGCGGTAATCCAAGTGGTTATCCCGAGGCAAGGACGGCGCTTGCCTCGAGGTCCCTGATCGACGGAACGACCTCCCGGACGCTTCAATCGTAGCGCTCGGGCCGGCCGCCGGGCCGCTCACCTGCGGCGAATTCCGGGGCTAGGCTGTCGCGCGGTGCCCGAGTTCGTCCATCTCCACGTTCACTCTCAGTACTCGTTCCTGACCAGCGCCGTGAAGCTGAGCGGTCTGGCGGCGAAGGTGAAGGCGCTCGGAATGCCGGCCGTCGCGCTCACCGATCACGCCAACATGTTCGGCGCGATCCGCCACTACAACACCTGCCGCGCCGCCGGAATTCAGCCGATCCTCGGCTGCGAGGTGAACGTGGCGCGCACCGCGGGCAGCGCCGTCGATCACCTGGTGCTCCTGGCCGCGACCAACCAGGGCTACAAGAACCTGATCCAGCTCGTGTCCGACGGACACCTGTCGCCGACCAGCCAGGTCGCGCCGAGCATCAGCCTCGATCAGATCGAACGCCACAAAGAGGGCCTGGTGGTGCTCACGGGCTGTCTCGGCGGCGTGGTCGCGCAGCGCGTGCTCGAGTTCGGGCCCGAACAAGCCGACCGCGTGCTCGGCGAGCTCAGAGATCGAGTCGAGCCCGGGCGGCTGTTCGTGGAGCTCCAGGATCACGGCTTCCCCGAGCAGCCGATCGTCAACGACCTGCTGGTTCAGGCCGCGAAGCGCTTCGAGTTGCCTGTGGTGGCGAGCAACGACGTCCACTTCACGAGCAAGGACGACGGCACGGCGCAGGTCTATCTCGAGTGCGTGCGGCAGGGGCGGACCTACGACGAGGCCCAGCCGCTGCGTCACGACAGCTTCGAGATGTACCTGAAGAGCCCGGAGGAGATGGAGGCGAAGTTCCGGGCGCTGCCGGAGGCGCTATCGAACACGCTGCTCGTCCGCGACATGTGCTCGGAGCTGAAGCTCGAGCTCGGCAAGCCGATGCTGCCGCGCTTTCCGGTGCCCGAGGGCTACGACCCGAACAGCTACTTCCGCCACGTCTCGCGCGAGGGCCTGGCCGCGCGCTTCGCCGAGTTCATCCGCAGCAACAAGAAGGTGAACGAGACCGCGTACAAGGAGCGCCTCGAGACCGAGCTCTCGGTGATCGAGGGCATGCAGTACGCCGGCTACTTCTTGATCGTGTGGGACTTCATCCGCGAGGCCAAGAGCATGGGCATCCCGGTGGGGCCCGG
>JALYWZ010000964.1 GCA_030852505.1 Myxococcota bacterium
GGCCTGTGCCTCCTCACCGCCGAGCTCGGGCGCTATGATCTCGATCCGCGACGGGATCTGGCCGTCAGGGCTGAGCTCGGAGCGCGGCTCCCCGGATCGCATGGTTTTCCACGATAGCCGACCTCGATGCGGGGCGGCTCAGCAGAAACTCGAGAGTCCCGGCGGTAACGTTTTTAGCGTCCAAGATCCGGCGGTGGCCGAGGCCGTGGGCGGGCACGAGCTCCGCGCCGCGCCAGGCCTCGACCAGGGCCTTGCTCTCGCGGAAGGGCACGGCGCGGTCCTTCGGGTCATGAAACACGCGCAAGGGAACGCGCAGTTTTCGCGCGTGCCGCGCCACGTCCGCGTCCTCCCAGTGGATCCCGAAGTGACGTTCGGCGAGCTCGAGCAGAGCGACTCGCTCGAGGCCGAGCTCGGTGACCAGCCGCTCGAAGTGAGCCTGCGGCTCGACCAGCGGTGACAGGTACACCGCCCGCTCGACGCTCATGCCGCGCGACATCGCCAGTGTCGCCGCGCCCGCACCGAGCGAGTGCGCCACCAGGCCTTCGAAGGGACCGAATCTCTCGGACGCCAGCGTGATCGCTCGAGCGAACACCAGCATCGATGGCCGAAAACCGCGGGCCGCTCCATGTCCGGGCCCGTCGAGCGCCGTCACGGCCCGGCCCTGGTCGAGTAACGCCGTGACCAGGCTGCCGAGCTGCTGCGCCGAGCTGCCCCAGCCGTGCATCACCAGCACCCGCGGCCCCTGCCCGACCGAATAAGCCACCGCGGTGTTTCCCCCGCCGACGGCGAACTCCTCGCGATCGATGCGCTGCCACCAGGCGTCGGCCGCGCGCTTCGCCGGATGCGGGATTGCCCCGAATTGCCGGACTGCGAGCTGTGCGGCCAGCGGCGGGGCCCAGCGCGCGAGCAGTGAAAAAGAAGCACGACCGATCGTTCTATTTTCTGGACGCATGGGGACCTCCGCGCCGACCGCGGCGCTCAGGGCTCGCAGCGACAGGATGCGATGAGTTGCGCGATCGAGCGCTCGGCGAGCGCGTTGGCGTCGGGATCGCCGAGCAGCCGCTGATAGTGATGGGTGGCGAGCAGCACGCCGTGCAGCGCGTGCGCGACCTGCCGCACGTCCAGGTCGGAGCGGAACTGACCCTCCGTGACGCCCGTGCGGATCACGTTTTCGAGCAGCTCGATGAAGTCGCGCCAGACTGCGGCGAGCCGCGTTCGGACCGGACCGGGCTGATCGTCGAGCTCGAACGCGGCCGCGGACAGGAAGCAGCCGCCGTCTTTCAGCTCGTTTTGCTGCCAGCCGAGCCACAGCTCACACAAGCGCCGGAGCCGCGGCTCACCGCGGGCCGCCTTCAACGCCGGACGGATCACGTGCTCGAGGAAACGGTCGGCGGCAAAGTCGACGACCGACAGCTCGAGCTGCTCCTTCGATTGGAAGTGCGCGAACAGCCCGCTCTTCGACATCCCGAGCGCGGCGGCGAGCTGGCCGATGCTGAGCCCGTCGAGCCCGACGCGGCTCGAGAGCTCGAACGCCCGCTCGAGGATCGCCTGGCGTGTGAGCTCGCCTTTGGTTTGAGGCTCGGCAGACGGCACGGTACAGAAAATAGAACGATCGTTCGCTTTGTCAAGCCGGGCTCGTCGTCGCGTCGGCTCGTGTATGGTCGCGGCCGATGAAGCTGTTCCGATTCGGCCCGATCGGCCGCGAAAAGCCCGGGGTGCGGACCGACGACGGCGCGTTCGACGTCTCCGCCTTCGGCGAGGACTATGGCGAGTCGTTCTTCGGCAGCGACGGCCCGGCCCGGCTTCGTGCCTGGTTCGTCGGCCACGGCAAGGGCTGCCCGCGCGTTACCGACAGCGAGCGCATCGCCTCGGCGGTGGCGCGACCGAGCAAGATCGTCTGTGTCGGGTTGAACTTCCGCGGGCACGCGGCGGAGACGGGCGCGCAGATCCCGAGCGAGCCCGTGCTGTTCATGAAAGCGTCGAGCGCGCTCGCCGGCCCCGGCGACGCGCTGGTTCTCCCGCGCGGCTCTCGTGCCACGGACTGGGAGGTGGAGCTCGCGCTGGTGATCGGCGCGAAGGCCCGCTACGTCAGCAAGGCCGAGGCGCCGAAGCACATCGCCGGCTACGTGCTGCACAACGACTACTCGGAGCGCGACCACCAGAAGGAACGCGGCGGACAGTGGGTCAAGGGCAAGAGCGCCGACGGCTTCGCGCCGCTCGGCCCGTGGCTCGCGCTGCCCGATGCGGTCGATGCCTCCGACACCGAGCTCTGGTTGTCGGTGAACGGCGAACCGATGCAACGCTCGAGCACGTCGGATCTGATCTTCGACGTCCCGACGCTGGTCTCGTACATCAGCGAGTTCATGACGCTGCTCCCCGGCGACGTGATCAGCACGGGCACGCCCGCGGGCGTGGGCGCGGGAAAGACGCCGCCGCGCTACCTCGCGCCGGGCGATGTCGTCGAATACGGCGCCAACGGCCTCGGC
>JALYWZ010000258.1 GCA_030852505.1 Myxococcota bacterium
CGACGTGATGCCGCCGCGACCGCCCGTGCCGCCAGCTCCGCCACCCGCGCGCGAGCCGGAACCGCCCGTGGGGATGGTGCCGCCGCTCCCGGCGTTCGACATCGGAACGAACGGCGCACCGCCCGTCGAAACGCGACCGCCCGTCGGTTCTGGCTCACTCTCGTCGGGGCCGGCCAGGTCGGACTCGTCGTAGACCTGACAAGCGTAGACGCTCAGGAAGGCCGCGGCCGTCATTGCGGCCAAGCGTCGCCGTATCACTCGTCGAACAATACTCGTGCCGAGGTTTCCATCAAGCGCTCTCGCGCAGACGCTTTCGAGGCCGCCCGGCTACACCACAAACGCAAATACACACTCGCACGTGAATCCCTGTCCGCGGCCTCGAGAAGACGCCGCGTGCAAGAGCGCACCTACATCGGGTCGTGCTCAGCCCTTGACCGCGCCCGAGGTGAGCCCGCTGATGAACTCCTTCTCGAGCGCAAAGAACAAGATCGCCGGAGGAATGATCGCGACGGCCGTCCCCGCCAGGAACACGCCATAGTCGTTTTGATAGAGCCCGAGGTACAGGTTCAAGACGACCGGCAGCGTCAACATGTCTTGGGACTGCAGGAAGATGCTCGGCTGAAAGAACGCGTTCCACTGCGTGAGGAACGTGATCAGGCAAAACGCGGCGCTCATCGGCCGCACCAACGGCATCACCAGCCGCAGGTAGATCCCGAGCTCGCTCGCGCCGTCGACTCGACCCGCGTCGATCATCTCGTTCGGCACCGAGACGATCGCCTGGCGGAACAGGAAAATCCCGTAAGCGCTGACGAGGCTCGGCACGACCACGCCATGGTAAGTGTTGATCAGCCCGAACTTGACCATCATCTCGTAGATGGGCGCGAACAACAGCACGGCCGGCACCATCATCGAACCGAGCATGAAGCCCATCAGCGCGCGCTTTCCGTAGAAATCGAACTTGGCGAGCGCGTAACCGGCGGCCGAGCACAACACGAGCTGCACGACCGTGACTGCGCTGGCGAAGAACACCGAGTTCAGCACGTACTGCCAGAAGAAAACCTTGCCCTGGACCGTGTCCTCGCCCTTGAACAAGCGCCGGAAGTTGTCGAGGTTCAGCGTCGTGTCCCAGGTCGAGGGCGGCGGCAGGAACACGTACTCGTTGAGCACGGACTTGTCCTTGAACACCGCGCACACGAGCCACGCGAACGGCGCCAGCACCAGCAGCGACGCGCCGAGCAGCAGCACCCAGCGCAGGTATCGGAACGCCAGCCGCGGATCTCTCGGCGAGCGCAGATACAGCACGACGAAGCCCGCGAGGGCGATCAGCACGGCGGCGCGAAGCGGGCTCATGCGTCCTCCGTCACGCGCGAGGCGCGGATCTGCAGCATGCTGAGCACGAAGATGATCAGCGCGACGAGCCAGCCGATCGCAGAGCCGAGCCCGAGGTCCCCGGCGTTGAAGCCGACCTCGTACAGATAAGTGACGACGGTGAGCCCGGCGTTGTCGGGTCCGCGCCCGTCACTGCTCGCCAGCAGCGCGAGCGGCAGCTCGAACAGCTGGTACGAGCCGATGATGCTGGTCACGACCACGAACACCACCACCTGTCGCATCGACGGCAACGTCACGTTCCAGAACACCTGAAACGGGGTCGCGCCGTCGATCCGCGCGGCTTCTTCCAGGCTCTTGTCCACGCCCTGCAGCGCGGCGAGGAAGTAGATCATGTTGAAGCCGACCCAGATCCACAGTGACGTGAGCACGATCGCGGGCATCACCAGCGCCGGGTTGCCGAGCCACTGCTCGTCGAGCCCCCAGCCGACGAGCTCGTGCATGATGCGATTGACGAGCCCGTAGCGCGGCGTGAGCAGCACGTAAAACAGGATCCCGACGAAGATTTGCCCGACCAGGTTCGGCGAGAACAACACCAGGCGCACGATGGCTTTGGCCCTGCCCTGGCTCGAGTTCAAGAGCAGCGCGAGGCCCATCGACAGCGGGAGCTGCAGGAACACCGAGAACAAGGCGAACACGGTGGTGTTCCAGAGCGCCTTGTGGAACATCTCGTCGGACAACAAGAACCGGAAATTATCGAAGCCGACGAAGCTCTTCGAGGCCGGGCCGTTGGTCTGGTAGAACGCCAGCGTTCCGGCGTTGAACATCGGATACACGGTGAACACCAGCGCGTACGCGAGGTACGGCAGGAGGAACCAGAGCGGCGTGAATCTGCGACTCTTGTCTTGCATCGAGCTTGCGCTTCCCGCTCCCGCTACTGCTTCATGAGGACGTTGCGATCCATCACGCGTCGCACGTACGCCTCGGCCGCGTCGAGCTCGCGCTGGATCTGCGCCCTCAGGCCTTTTTCCCCGTATTGTTTGTAGTACTCGATGGAGCGGACGTGCGCTTCGCTGAGCTTGTTCTCGGCCATCAATGAGTAGGGGTTGCCCCAGGCTGGCGGCGTCTCCGTCGCGAGCTCGGCGAACAGCTCTCCCAGCCGCTGCCCTCCGTAATACTCGAACGGCCGCTTCAGCTCCGGCAGATCCCAGGCGTCCTTGAGCGGCGGCAAGATCGCCGTCTCGGCGAAGCGCTTACCGAGTGAGTCCTTATCGAAATAGAGCGCCTTCGCGAACTCCCAGGCGAGCTCCGGGTGCTCGGTGGCACGCGCGATCGCGAGGCCGGTGCCGCCCCAGGCGCTGGTGCGCCGCCCGCCGGGCTCCCAGACCGGGAACGGGATGGCCCGGAATCGCCCGGACAGGTGCGGCGCGTCGAGCTCGAAGGAGTGCGTGCGCCAGTCCGGCGCGATGAAGAACAGCGCGAGGCCGTCCTGCATGGCCTTGAACAGCGGCTGCCCCCAGCCGCACTCGAAGGCGATCTTGTCGGGACCGACCGTCTGCCTCAGGTACCATTCGATGGTGTCGACGGTCTTCGGCTGGTTGAAGCCGACGTGGCCCTCGGCGTCGAACAGGTCGATCCCGCGCTGCCTCAGGAGCGTGATGAGGCCCCAGGCCTGCGAGGTCGGTAGGTCGATCATGAAGTGATCGATCACGCCGTCCCCGTCGTTGTCGCGCGAGATACGCTGCCCGACCGCCACGAAGTCGTCCCAGGTCTTGAGCTGGGACACGTCGATGCCGAGCGACTCCACCAGCGCCGGCTGGTAGACGAGCACGGTCGGATGCACGTCGTGCGGCAGCGCCAGCACGCGCTTCCGCATCGTCCACAGGCTGAGCCGCGACTCGACGAGCCGGGAGCGCAGGCCCTCGCGCTCGAGCCGCTCGGTGAGATCGAGGAAGCCGACGTCATTCAGCGGCCCGCGCGTGAAGAAGCCGAGGCCGCCCTCCAGCATCTCGACCATGTCGGGTACGGGAGTGCCGGCCAGCATTGCATTCTGAAGGCGATTCTGCAGCGCAGCTCGATGAACCAGCTGCAGGCCCACGCTCACGCCGTGCTTCTTCTCGAAGGGTGCGATCACCTCTTCGTAAGACTTGACGTGATTCGGCGCGAAAATCGCGAAAACCAGATCGGGCTTCGGCTCTCGCTCGCGGCGCGCGACGGCGAGCAGCACCACGCTCGCAAGCAACACCACCGTCAACCAGAACGGCGCCTTGCCGTATGGAAAGCGATCGACCACGGCTTCGGGGGCGACGTTTACCATGGTTGGCGAATTCCGTGGCCGGAATCGACCTCGTGGGTATGATGCCGCGCCCATGGCAGGCGTGATTCTGAAGGACGTGTGCAAGATCTTCGACGGCGGAGTGCGCGCCGTCGACAACTTCACGCTCGACATTCAGGACCGCGAGTTCGTGGTGCTGGTCGGCCCCTCCGGCTGCGGCAAATCCACGACCTTGCGCATGGTCGCCGGCCTCGAAGAAATCTCGAGCGGCACCATCACCATCGGCGACAAGGTGGTGAACGACGTCCCGCCGAAGGATCGCGACATCGCGATGGTCTTCCAGAGCTACGCGCTCTACCCGCACATGTCCGTCTACGAGAACATGGCCTTCGCGCTGAAGCTCCGGAAAATTCCGAAGAGCGCCATCGAGGAGAAGGTGAAGCGCGCCGCCAAGGTGCTGATGATCGAGCACCTGCTCGAGCGCAAGCCCAAGGCCCTGTCGGGCGGGCAGCGCCAGCGCGTCGCGCTCGGCCGCGCGATCGTGCGCGACCCGAAGTGCTTTCTGTTCGACGAGCCGCTCTCGAACCTCGACGCGAAGCTGCGCGTCGAGATGCGCGCCGAGATCAAGCAGCTCCACATGGGCCTCAACGCCACCACCATGTACGTGACGCACGACCAGGAAGAGGCGATGACGCTGGGCGACCGCGTGGTGGTGATGAAGGACGGGCTGATCCAGCAGTGCGGCGGCGCGCTCGAAATCTACCAGCGACCGGTAAACCGCTTCGTCGCGGGGTTCCTCGGCAGCCCGCCCATGAATTTCTTGAGTGGCAAGATCCTCCAAGAGGGCGACGCGCTCTGGTTCGACGAGGGCAGCGCCAAGCTACCGGTTCCGGAATGGGCGAAGAGCGGGCTTGCGGCGCACGTGGGAAAGCCGGTCGTGCTCGGCGTACGCCCCGAGGCGCTGTGCGACGCGCAGCACGCGCGGTTTCCCACCGAAGCTGGGCTCGATTTCCGCGTGATGCTCGTCCAACCCCTCGGTGACAAGATGGACGTGACGCTGGCGACCGATGCGCACCCGCGGGTCGTCGCCCACCTGGATGCGTTCAGCGGTGTTCAGGCGGGGCAGACTCTGCGCATGTTCTTCGACCTGTCGCGCGTGCACTTCTTCGAGCCCGGGGAAGAAGGCAAGCGCATCGCCACCCGCGCGAGCTGACCGAGTCGGATTGTATCCGACACGCCGCGTCGTGCGTGACGTCTGTCAGGACCGCTTGGCCGCGAATTCTGGTATAGCCAAAGACGCCTGACATGACGGAAAAACCCAAAGTTGGCATCTTGGTCGGCGGAGGCCCCGCCCCCGGCATCAACAGCGTGATCGGCGCGGCGACGATCCGAGCCTGTCTTTCCGGCTTCGGCGTCGTCGGCATCCGCGACGGCTACCAGTGGATCATGAAGGGGGATCTGAACAAGACGCGGATCCTCGACATCGAGACCGTGTCCCGGATCCACTTCCGCGGTGGCTCCTGCCTCGGCACGTCTCGCGCCAACCCCACGAAGGATCCCAAGAACCTCCAGACCGCGGTCGACTCGCTCGGCAAGCTGGGCGTGGGGTACCTGATCAGCATCGGCGGCGACGACACCGCGTTCTCGGCCATGAACCTGGCCCGAGCCTCGAAGGGCGCGCTCAAGGTCGTGCACGTGCCGAAGACGATCGACAACGATCTCGATCTTCCCGAGAGCATCCCGACCTTCGGCTACCAGACGGCCCGCCACGTCGGCGCCGGCATCGTGCAGGATCTGCTGACCGACGCGCAGACCACCTCGCGCTGGTACTTCGTGGTGGCGATGGGGCGCAAGGCCGGTCACCTCGCGCTCGGCATCGGCAAGGCTGCGGGTGCGACGCTCACGATCATTCCGGAAGAGTTCCGCAAGGACCGGATCGGCCTCGACGAGATCGCCGACATCCTGGTCGGCTCGATCGTCAAGCGTCTCGCCTATGGGCGCCCAGACGGCGTGGCGATCCTGGCCGAGGGCCTGGTCGAGCACCTCGACGAGAAAGAGCTCGAAAAGTACGTGCCGGCGCTGGAGCGCGACGAGCACGACCACATCCGCATCGCGGAGGTCGAGTTCGGCCCAATCATCAAGGCGCGCGTGAGCGAGAAGCTCAAGGAGCTCGGGATCAAGGCCACGATCGTGTCGAAGAACATCGGCTACGAGCTGCGCTGTACCGATCCGATCCCGTTCGACATGGAGTACACGCGCGACCTCGGCTACTGCGCCGCGAAGTTTTTGATCGAGGGCGGCTCGGGCGCGATGGTCACGATCCAGCGCGGCGTGTTCCGCCCCGTGCCGTTCGAAGACATGCTCGATCCGAAGACCGGGCGCACGCGCGTGCGCATGGTCGACATCAATACCGAGCAGTACAAGATCGCCCGCCGCTACATGCTGCGCCTGCGCCGCGACGACTTCGAAGACGACAAGGAGATCAGCCGCTGCGCCGCGATCGCTCGCGTGACCCCGGCCGAGTTCCGGCGTCGCTTCGAATACCTGGTCCAGGACGAAGACCCGCCGCTGCGCTTCGGCTGAGCACCCGTGGCAACGCCCCGCTTCGCACCGCGCCGGGAGCTCGGAAAAACCGGGTTCTCGGCGACGCGCGTCGGGATCGGGGACCTGGCCGATCGCAGCCTGCCGCTCGAGACCTGCGTGGCCACGCTGCGACGCGCGCTCGACTTCGGCCTGAACCTGGTAGACACCGCGCCGAGCTACGAAGACGGCTACAGCGAAGAGATCGTGGGGGCGGCGCTCGCTGGCCGCAGCGATCCGATTTTCCTGATCGACAAGGTCGACCACTTCGACCGGCCGGTGGCGCCGCAAATCGAGCAGAGCCTGCAACGCCTGAAGCGCGAGCGGGTGGGCCTGTTCGTGCTGCACGGCGTGAAGTCGCCGGAGCAGTGGCGGCAGCTGACGGTCAAGGGTGGCACCTGGGAGCAGCTCCTCGCCTGTCGCTCGGCAGGCAAGTGCCGCTTCGTCGGGATCTCGGCGCACCACCCCGAGGCGCTCGACGCGGCGCTCGACGCCCGCGCTTGCGACGTCTTGATGTTCCCGATCGGGCCGTTCGTCGATGCGCGCTACGTCGAACAAATCCTGCCCAAGGCGCGCGAGCTCGGCGTCGGC